>NZ_BBOC01000026.1:0-61301 GCF_001485335.1 Type-D symbiont of Plautia stali
ACTGAACGAATCCCTGGGAGCTTACATCAGTAAGTGACCTGGGTGAGTAAAGGCAGCCAACGCAGGTGCGAACTAAAATACGAAGATTATGCGGGAATAGCTCAGTTGGTAGAGCACGACCTTGCCAAGGTCGGGGTCGCGAGTTCGAGTCTCGTTTCCCGCTCCAAATTTTCATATTCATTAATGTTATTTGCTCTCGGGCGTCATCAGACATAAAACTGCTGCAGTCTTCATCGATCTTATGCGGCGTGGTTTTGTTTCTGGAAATTTTGCGCACCGCTTTAGCACCAACGATGCCTGTAGTCTGTTGCAGTTATCTTACAGGTTATCCACAATGCGCCTGCAACGTACTGACGGCGTTTTACCCTATCTGCAAAACTGTTTTGAACAGAGTTATCCACAAGCTCTGGACAAGCCCCTGCGCGCTATTCTCTACGTAATTGTTTACAGTAATCAGATAACCTTTTGTTTTTAAATGGATTACAGGTATTTCAGTCTGTGAATAGTCTTACCAGAAGATATAACCATCCCCATCACTAATCGGCTTTATAATTTTATTCACAGCATGTGGAAAAGGATTTTATCCTGCGCGTTTGGTTAATCACGCATCACGGGGTAAGCCTTTCTCGACCGCACGCACCAGTCGCAGTTTCTTCGCAGGCTGCACATCCACGGCCTCTGCGGCCCGCTTTTGTAACTGCTGCGCGATAGCCCAGTCAATATGCTCGTCAAGCAGCGGATGTTCGCCTTTGCGCATTTGCAACACGGCCAGATTTTCGTCTGCCCATGGCGCATTGCCCAGCGCCACCGCGATATTACGCAGCCAGCGTAAATGGCCGATACGACGAATGGCGGAGCCTTCTGTGATGCGCAGGAATTTCGCCTCATCCCAGGCAAAGAGTTCCACCAACGGCGGCGCGTGTAATACGGCACGGGGTGAAAAATCATCCTCATCTGTCAACTGACCATAACGATTCCACGGGCAGATCAACTGGCAATCGTCACAACCGTAGATGCGGTTGCCAATTAGCGGGCGGAACTCTTCAGGGATCGCGCCTTCCAATTCAATGGTGAGATAAGAGATACAGCGCCGGGCATCCACCACATAGGGTTCAACGATAGCGGATGTCGGGCAGATGGTGATGCAGGCCACGCAGCGGCCGCACTGCTCTTCCTGGGGCTGATCGACCGGCAACGGCAGGTCAATCAACAGTTCGCCAAGAAAGAACCAGGAACCCGCTTCACGGTTGAGAATCAATGAGTGTTTGCCGGTCCAACCCAAACCTGCTTTTGCGGCGATCGGGCGTTCGAGGATGGGGGCTGAATCAACAAACGGCCGAAAATTAAGTTCACCACAGTGCGCCTGGATCATTTCTCCAAGCTTTTTCAGGCGATTGCGCAATACTTTGTGATAATCGCGGCCCAGCGCATAGCGGCTAACATAGCCCAGCTGTGGATTTTTCAGTGTTGTGGCGAAAGCAGCCTTGGCTGGCAAATAGTTCATGCGGACGCTGATCACCCGCAGTGTGCCGGGCAGCAGTTCATGCGGACGCGCGCGCATCATGCCATGACGCGCCATCCAGTCCATCTCTCCGTGATACTGCTTCTCTAGCCATTCCTGTAGTTTGGGCTCTTCCGCGCTGAGATCGGTATCGCAAATACCAACCTGCTGAAAGCCGAGTTCGCGCCCCCACTGTTTTATCTGTTGGGCAAGCTGATGAAGATCGAGAGGGTATGACATGAGAAACCAGGCAATTGAAGCAAACTCGTGCAGTTTAACACACTCTGTCTGGCCTGCGCAGGCGATGAGGCAATTGGAACGTGATGCTGCGGATAGCCTGGGCTTAACGCTCTATGAATTGATGCAGCGTGCCGGACAAGCAAGTTATGAACTGGCGCGTGCGCGGTGGCCGCAAACGCAGCACTGGTTGATTCTTTGCGGCCACGGCAATAACGGCGGCGATGGATATGTGGTGGCTCGACTGGCGCAGGCGGCCGGGCTCAACGTCACGCTGCTGGCCTGCGAGGGTCGCAATCCCTTACCGGAAGAAGCACAGCTTGCTCAGCAAGCCTGGCTTGAGGCGGGCGGGGTGATCCATGCTGCCACCGTTGCCTGGCCGGAAACGGTTGATTTGATCGTGGATGCGTTACTGGGTACCGGAATCAATCGTCCGCCAGCCTCGCCCTATGCTGACCTGATCGATTTGGCTAATGCCCATGGCGCTCCCGTGTTGGCGATTGATGTTCCGTCGGGTCTGGATGCTGCTAACGGCGCAACGCCAGGAAGTGCCATCGTAGCCGACCATACTCTCAGCATGATTGCCCTTAAACCCGGTCAGTTGACCGGTAAAGCGCGCGATGTCGTGGGGCGGCTGCACTGTGACAATCTGGGCTTAGGTGCTTTTCTGGCTGGCGAGACGGCACCTGTTGTTCGCTACGATGCTCAGGATTTGGTGCGTTGGCTCAAACCGCGCCGCGCCACTTCGCATAAAGGCGACCATGGCCGGCTGCTGGTGATTGGCGGTGATAAAGGCACGGCCGGTGCTATTCGTATGACCGGTGAAGCCGCGCTGCGCTCGGGGGCAGGGCTTGTGCGCGTACTCACCCATGAAGATAATATCGGCCCGATTCTTACTGCTCGACCCGAGTTAATGGTCGATGCCCTTTGCGAGGAAGCGCTGGAGCAGGCCCTGACGTGGGCGGACGCCATCGCGATTGGCCCAGGCCTTGGACAGCGTGACTGGGCGCAGAAAGCATTGATGAAGGTTGCGGCCAGTGAAAAGCCAATGCTTTGGGATGCAGATGCGCTTAACCTGCTGGCAATCAATCAGGATTACCGTCAGAATCGCATCATTACTCCGCATCCCGGCGAAGCGGCGCGCTTGCTGGGGGTGAAAACCAGTGAAATTGAGCGTGACCGCCTACACGCTGCGCAGACCCTGGCGAAACGCTATGGTGGCGTGGTGGTGCTAAAAGGCGCGGGGACGATTATTGCCAGCACGGCCGATGACTTGGCTATCGCGGATGTGGGCAATGCGGGTATGGCGTCAGGCGGCATGGGCGATGTGCTGAGCGGTATCATCGCTGCCCTGCTGGGCCAGAAACTGACTTTACTTGAGGCAGCCTGCGCGGGCTGTGTTGCGCACGGTGCAACGGCAGATGCGGTTGCCCAGCAGCGCGGAACGCGAGGCATGTTGGCCACTGATTTGTTCGAACTGCTGTGGCAGTTTGTTAATCCAGAGATGATTCAATAATAAAGCATGAAGACCTGTGTTATTTCTTTGCCCGATGAGGCGGCAACCCTTGATCTGGGTGCGCAACTGGCTCGCGTTTGCAGCAGCGCGGTGGTCATCTATCTCTATGGCGATCTGGGTGCGGGAAAGACCACCTTTAGCCGTGGTTTCCTGCAGGCGCTGGGCCATCAGGGCAATGTTAAAAGCCCGACTTACACATTAGTCGAACCCTATGAACTGGGTGACCGCACGCTGTACCACTTCGATCTTTATCGTCTTGCCGATCCTGAAGAACTGGAATTTATGGGCATCCGCGACTATTTCGGCGGCGATGCACTATGTCTGGTGGAATGGCCGCAACAGGGAACCGGTGTATTGCCGGAACCCGATCTGGCGCTGACGCTACGCTATGTGGATACGGCGCGTGAAGCGGAACTGAATGCCGTTTCTGCGCTGGGTGAGACACTCTTGCAGCAATTTCAGCACGGCAGGGAGCAGGCATGATTTCATGGATGAAAGGCATCATATTGGCCGCGGTCTGTCTTTTTTCAGCTTCTGCGCTGTCGGCCACGCTGTCTGATATCAAAGTTGAGAACGGTGACAGCCAGGCGACGGTGACACTGAGCTTTAACGGTCAGCCGGTGTACGGTTTTTTCTCTCTGCACAACCCAAATCGCGTGGTGTTGGATATTCGCCAGAGCGGCTCGATTAAAGGACTGCCGCTCAATTTCAGCGGTGAAAACATCGTCCAGCGCATTCGCAACAGCCAGCCAAAAGACAAACAGAGTATTCGTCTGGTGTTTGAACTGACGCAGGCGGCCAAAACACGTGCAACCACCCAGCGTGACGGCAATCAATACCGCGTGGTGTTCACCATCAAAGGCACACAACCTGCGCGTCGTAGCGCAGCCGCTGCGCCAGTCACAACCGCACGTCAGAGTGAAAGCAGCAGTCAGGGCAACCCGTTTAATGCCAATCCGGTGACGACAGTCTCGAGCAGCAACACGACGGTACGTCCTGGTGGTGCGGTGACGCGCAATGAACAGGTGATCGTCGCCATTGATGCCGGTCACGGCGGCCAGGATCCCGGCGCTACGGGCCAACACGGTTTACACGAGAAAAACGTCACCATCGCCATTGCGCGTAAACTGAAAGCGCTGATGGATCAGGACCCGATGTTTAAGCCGGTTCTGACACGTAACGGCGACTACTTTATTTCGGTGATGGGCCGTTCCGACGTAGCGCGTAAAGAGAATGCCAACCTGCTGGTCTCTATCCACGCCGATGCTGCGCCAAACCATTCCGCCACGGGCGCATCGGTTTGGGTGCTGTCGAACCGTCGTGCTAACAATGAAATGGCTAACTGGCTGGAACAGAAAGAGAAGCAGTCTGAATTGCTGGGTGGTGCCGGTGACTTACTGGCGAATAGCCAGGCCGATCCTTACCTGAGCCAGGCGGTGCTGGATCTGCAATTTGGTCATTCTCAGCGCGTAGGATATGACGTCGCAGTGAAAGTGTTACAGCAGCTGCGCGGTGTGACACCATTGCATAAACGTTTACCGGAACATGCCAGCCTTGGTGTGTTGCGTTCCCCTGACATCCCTTCTTTACTGGTTGAGACTGGCTTTATCAGTAACGCAGCGGAGGAGCGGCTGCTCGGCAGTAGCGCGTATCAGGAAAAGATTGCTCAGTCGATTTATAAAGGACTGCGCAACTATTTCCTCGCGCATCCGCTGCAATCGGTCCCAAAGGAGGAAAACCGGCCGCTGGACAGCGCACCAGCGGTTAGCGTCGCCAGCAACCCGGCGACCGGCACGGTGCAATACACGGGCGCAACACAGCGTCATACGGTGACGCGTGGCGAAACGCTTTCTGGCATTGCAGCCAAGTATGGTGTCAACATGGCGACACTGCGCGATCTCAACAATCTAAAACGCGATGTGGTTTGGGTGGGTCAGCGTCTTAAAGTACCGGCCAAGTCGGGCGTCAGCGTTACCGCCGCCAGCCGCCCAACGCGACACAAAGTGGTTCGCGGTGATTCGCTCACGGGGATCGCCGCCCATTATGGCGTTAGCCCGAAAGCTATCATGCAGGCCAATAATATGAAGTCGAGCAATGTGATGCTGGGGCAAAACTTAAAGATTCCGCAATCCTGATTGCTGGCTCTGAGGAGCCAGCCCGCTACAAGGATCACCACCATGCCAATACAGATTTTACCACCGCAACTCGCGAACCAGATTGCCGCAGGCGAAGTGGTTGAGCGTCCTGCATCGGTTGTAAAAGAGCTGGTGGAAAACAGCCTTGATGCCGGTGCGACGCGCATCGACGTGGATATCGAAAAAGGCGGTGCGAAGCTGATTCGTATCCGTGACAACGGCTGCGGTATTGCGAAAGCCGAGTTGGCGATGGCGCTGGCGCGTCACGCCACCAGTAAAATATCCTCACTCGATGACCTTGAGGCAATTATCAGCCTCGGTTTTCGCGGAGAAGCCCTCGCCAGTATCAGCTCAGTTTCACGATTAACACTCACCTCGCGTACCGCCGAGCAAAACGAAGCATGGCAAGCCTATGCTGAAGGGCGCGATATGGATGTCACGGTCAAACCGGCGGCGCATCCGGTGGGCACCTCGCTTGAAGTCCTCGATTTGTTCTACAACACGCCGGCCCGGCGCAAGTTTATGCGTACGGAAAAAACCGAGTTTACGCATATTGATGAAGTGATACGTCGCATTGCGCTGGCTCGTTTTGACGTGGCGATTTCCCTGACGCACAACGGCAAGCTGGTGCGCCAGTATCGCGCGGTGGATCAGGATGCGCAGCGAGAGCGCCGGTTGGGTGCTATCTGTGGCACCACCTTTATTCAGCATGCACTGCGTATTGAGTGGCAGCATGACGATTTAGCATTAAAAGGATGGGTTGCCGATCCCGCGGGGTCGCGCCAGGTCACCGATCTACAGTATTGCTACGTCAATGGCCGCATGATGCGCGACAAACTGATTAATCACGCGATTCGCCAGGCCTATCAAACGCAACTCGGTGACGATCAGCAGCCCGCTTACGTACTGTATCTGGAAATTGATCCTCACCAGGTGGATGTGAATGTCCATCCTGCCAAGCATGAAGTGCGCTTTCACCAGTCGCGCCTGGTCCATGATTTTATCTGGCAAGGGGTGATGAGCGCACTGCAGGCGAGCCGCACGGCGGAGCTACCCATTGCTCAGGCTGAAGAACCCGCACCACAGTGGCAGCCAGAGAATCGGCAGTCGGCTGGTGCGAATCATTTTGCACAGCCTGCCCGCGCGCCACGTCAGAGTGGTGGCGCAGCAGCAGGCGCTAACTGGCAGAATAAAGAGCCGGTTTATCGTGCGCGTGAAGGTGCCGCCTATCAGCAGTTGATGAAAACCCCGGTGGTGGAAATGCCTGGTGCTGCTGCACCGCAACCGGCACCGGTACGCCAGCCTGAAGTGCAGGAAGCGCCACTGGCTGCTCATGCGCAAAGTTTTGGCCGCGTATTGAGCGTGATGCAGGAGCGCTATGCGCTGCTGGAGCGGGGTAACCAGTTACAGTTACTGTCGTTGAGCGTTGCCTCACGCTGGCTAAAACAGGCCCAGTTACAACCTGGAGAGCAAGGGCTGAAACCTCAGCCTCTATTGATCCCAGTGAGGCTGAAAATTGCCAAAGAAGAGTTACCCGTCATTGATGCCCAAGCCGCGTTATTAACCCTGATGGGCATTGATTTACAACGGGAAGGTCAACATGTGACCCTGCGCGCCGTCCCTTTACCGTTACGCACACAAAATTTACAAATCTTGATTCCAGACCTGTTAGGCTATCTCGCCCGGCAGCAAGGGGTTTCTGCATCCTCGCTGGCCCAATGGCTGGCAAGACGTGACGATGCCGAAACGGCTCACTGGAATCACTCGCAGGCGATTGCACTGCTGGCTGAGCTTGAACGGCTTTGCCCGCAACTGCTTAAGTCGCCGCCTTCAGGTCTGTTACAGGCCATTGAGATTGAGAGCGCGATTAACGCGTTGAAGCATGAGTGAACTAAACCAGGCTGGCCGGCCAAAGGCTATTTTTTTGATGGGGCCCACCGCTTCCGGAAAGACGGCGTTAGCGATTTCGCTGCGTCAGCAACTTCCAGTGGAACTTATCAGCGTTGACTCTGCCTTAATCTATCGTGGGATGGATATTGGCACGGCGAAACCGTCGGCAGAGGAGTTAGCACTGGCGCCCCATCGTTTGCTGGACATTCGCGACCCGGCAGAAGCTTATTCTGCTGCTGAGTTTCGTCGCGATGCGCTGGCAGAAATGGCGGAGATTACCCAAAAAGGTAAGATTCCGCTGCTTGTTGGTGGAACCATGCTCTACTTCAAGGCGTTGCTTGAAGGATTGTCGCCGTTGCCCTCGGCCGATCCGGACGTGCGTCAGCGGATAGAGCAAATGGCGGCGGAGAAAGGGTGGGATGCCCTGCACCGCCAGCTGTGTGAAATCGATCCGGTCGCCGGTAGTCGTATTCATCCGAATGATCCGCAGAGACTTTCGCGAGCACTGGAAGTTTTTTATTTCGGGTAAAACTTTAACGGAACTGACAAAAACGTCCGGTGAAGCGTTACCCTACGACGTGTACCAGTTTGCTATCGCTCCGGCGAGTCGTGAACTGCTACATCAACGCATTGCGTTGCGTTACGACCAGATGCTAGCGTCAGGATTTGAAGCGGAGGCTCGTGAACTGTTTGCACGAGGTGATTTGCATACGGACATGCCTTCCATTCGTTGTGTGGGTTATCGCCAGATGTGGTCTTATCTTTCTGGTGAAATCGATTACGACGAAATGGTTTATCGGGGAATTTGCGCGACCCGGCAGCTCGCGAAACGCCAGATGACCTGGTTACGTGGCTGGCCTGAAGTCCACTGGTTAGACAGTGACGAGCCAGAATTAGCGCGTAATGCGGTGCTTCAGGTTGTTAGTGCGAAGCAGGGATGATTGTGTACAATTGGTCCGTTATCGTGCGCAAATTTTTACGCAGTTTTTCTGAACCACGGTTCTTAAAGTAACAAACAACAAGCATATAAGGAAAAGATAGAATGGCTAAGGGGCAATCATTACAAGACCCGTTTTTGAACGCTTTGCGTCGTGAACGTGTACCGGTTTCGATCTATTTGGTGAATGGTATTAAGCTGCAAGGGCAAATTGAATCCTTTGATCAGTTCGTCATTCTGTTGAAAAACACGGTTAGCCAGATGGTGTATAAGCACGCCATCTCTACAGTGGTTCCTTCTCGTCCGGTTTCGCACCATAGCAACACCCCGGGCGGTGGCGGTGGTAGCAGTAATTACCACCATAGCGGAAGCAACCAGGGCGCTCAGTCGCAGCCACAACAAGACGGCGATAACGCAGAATAATTTTGCGCTGCCGTAAAGCCAGGGCTGGGGAGCGATAACGTTTTCCCGTCCTGGTTATTTTATTTTAGCGAGGTTATAGCTTGTTTGACCGTTATGATGCCGGTGAGCAGGCCGTACTGGTACACATCTGGTTCTCCCAAGACAAAGAGCTGGAAGATTTGCAGGAGTTTGAAACTCTTGTCTCTTCTGCGGGCGTCGAAGCGCTGCAAGTGATTACTGGCAGTCGCAAAGCGCCACATCCCAAATATTTTGTCGGTGAAGGAAAGGCAGTTGAAATTGCCGATGCGGTGAAAGCGAGTGGAGCATCGGTCGTTTTATTCGATCATGCCTTATCGCCTGCCCAAGAACGTAATCTCGAGCGTGTGTGCGAATGTCGTGTTGTTGATCGCACCGGCTTAATTCTTGATATTTTTGCTCAGCGCGCCCGTACCCACGAGGGTAAGTTACAGGTCGAGCTGGCACAGCTACGCCATATGGCAACCCGTTTGGTGCGTGGATGGACGCACCTTGAGCGCCAGAAAGGCGGTATTGGTCTGCGTGGTCCAGGTGAAACTCAGCTGGAAACGGACCGCCGTTTGTTACGTAACCGCATCAGCCTCATCCTTTCCCGCCTTGAGCGTGTAGAGAAGCAGCGCGAGCAGGGCCGACAAGCGCGTGCCAAAGCGGATGTGCCGACTGTCTCGCTGGTGGGGTATACCAACGCCGGCAAATCTACTCTGTTTAACGCAGTCACCTCTGCCAATGTCTACGCGGCGGACCAGCTGTTTGCCACACTCGATCCGACGTTACGTCGTCTGAACGTGGCGGACGTGGGTGAAGTGGTATTAGCGGATACGGTCGGATTTATTCGTCACCTGCCGCATGATTTAGTGGCGGCCTTTAAAGCCACGCTGCAAGAGACGCGTCAGGCGACGCTGTTACTGCATGTGATCGACGCGGCTGATTTACGCGTTAACGATAATATTGAAGCCGTAAATGAAGTGCTGGCAGAAATCGAATCCGATGAAATCCCCACACTGCTGGTGATGAATAAGATCGATATGCTGGAGGGATTTGTCCCGCGTATTGATCGCGACGAAGAGAATAAACCAACGCGTGTTTGGCTCTCTGCGCAGAGCGGAGAAGGGCTACCCTTACTCTGGCAGGCGCTTTCTGAGCGTTTAGCCGGTGAAATCGCGCAGTATGATTTACGTCTGCCGCCGGAAGCAGGCCGTTTGCGCAGCCGCTTCTATCAGTTGCAGGCGATTGAGAAAGAATGGAATGAAGATGATGGTTGTGTAGGGTTGCATGTGCGAATGCCAATTGTTGACTGGCGTCGTTTATGCAAACAAGAGCCATCGCTCGCCAGCTATATTGTTTGATATTGCCCAATCGAATTTACCTGAATCACGTGTGTTTTCTTTGGGTACACGCAGTAGGGTAAAACGTTATTATCATAAATGGAGTAGAGACATGGCGTGGAATCAGCCCGGAAATAACGGACAGGACCGCGACCCGTGGGGAAGCAGCAATAATCAAGGCGGCAACTCTGGGGGAAATAAGGGAGGGCGCGATCAGGGGCCCCCTGATCTGGATGATATCTTCCGTAAGCTGAGTAAAAAACTCGGCGGACTGGGCGGTGGCAAACAGAGTGACAACAATGGCCAACGTGGCGGCGGTAGCGGTGGCAAACTGGTTGGCATTGTAGCCGTCGCAGCTGTGGTCATCTGGGCTGCCAGCGGTTTCTACACCATTAAAGAAGCGGAACGTGGCGTTGTTACGCGCTTCGGCAAATTCAGCCATCTGGTCGAGCCGGGCCTCAACTGGAAGCCCACCTTTATCGATCAGGTCCGTGCCGTGAACGTTGAAGCGGTACGTGAACTGGCAGCCTCTGGTGTGATGTTGACCTCAGACGAAAACGTGGTGCGCGTTGAAATGAACGTACAGTACCGCGTCACCGATCCTGAGCGTTATCTGTATGCCGTGACCAGCGCCGACGACAGTCTGCGTCAGGCCACCGACAGCGCATTGCGCGGCGTCATTGGCCGTTCAACCATGGACCGCATCTTAACCGAAGGTCGTACCGTGGTGCGTAGCGAGACCCAGCGTGAACTGGACGAAACCATTCGTCCTTACAACATGGGTATTACGTTACTCGACGTCAACTTCCAGGCGGCTCGTCCACCGGAAGAAGTCAAAGCGTCGTTTGACGATGCCATCGCTGCACGTGAAAACCGTGAGCAGTACGTGCGTGAAGCCGAAGCCTATTCGAATGAAGTGCAGCCACGTGCGAACGGTCAGGCACAGCGTATTCTTGAAGAAGCCCGCGCTTACAAAGAGCGTACTGTGTTAGAAGCACAGGGTGAAGTGGCGCGCTTTGCGTTGTTGCTGCCTGAATACAAGGCTGCTCCGCAAATCACTAAAGAGCGCCTGTACATCGAGAGCATGGAGCGCGTGCTGAGCCATACTCGCAAAGTGTTGGTTAACGATCGTGGTAACAGCCTGATGGTTCTGCCGCTGGATCAACTGATGCGTGGTGGCCAGACGTCTGGCAACCAGGGCGGTCAGAAGACCACCAATTTGATGAAGTTCCCGTCGTCTGACAGTTCAGCCAGCAACGAAGAGACTTCTTCATACAGTCCGAGCAGCATCATGGACCAGCGTCGCGCCAATGCGTTACGCAACGATACCCAGCGCGCAGGGAGGGAGTAATCGATGCGTAAGCCAATTATTGCTGTAATTATTGTCGTACTGGTGGCGCTGTATGCCTCACTGTTTGTAGTGCAGGAAGGCGAGCGCGGTATCGTGCTGCGCTTCGGTAAAGTTCTGCGTGATAGCGAGAACAAACCGCAGGTGTATGCGCCGGGTCTGCACTTCAAGATTCCTTTCATCGAAACCGTGAAATCTCTTGATGCACGTATCCAGACCATGGATAACCAAGCCGATCGCTTTGTCACCAAAGAGAAGAAAGACCTGATCGTTGATTCGTATATCAAATGGCGTATCAGTGACTTCAGTCGTTACTACCTGGCAACCGGTGGTGGTGATGTTTCTCAGGCGGAAGTCCTGCTGAAACGTAAGTTCAGTGACCGTCTGCGTTCTGAAATGGGTCGTCTGGATGTGAAGGATATTGTTACTGATTCACGTGGCCGACTGACTACAGATGTACGTGATGCGCTGAATACCGGTACTGCAGGCAATGACGATGAAGTTCAGACGCCAGCAGCGGATGATGCCATCGCCAATGCAGCAGCCCGTGTAGAGCGTGAAACCAACAGCAGCGAGCCAGCGCCAAATCCAAACAGTATGGCGGCACTGGGTATTCAGGTGGTGGATGTGCGCATCAAGCAGATCAACCTGCCAGCAGAAGTCTCGGATGCGATCTACAACCGTATGCGTGCTGAACGTGAAGCAGTGGCGCGTAGCCAGCGTTCACAGGGTCAGGAAGAAGCGGAGAAACTGCGTGCCCAGGCCGATTACCAGGTGACTCGTACTCTGGCTGAAGCGCAGCGTCAGGCTTTGATCTCTCGCGGTGAAGGTGATGCGCAGGCGGCGAAGCTGTTTGCGGATGCATTTGGTCAGGATCCTGATTTCTATGCCTTTATCCGTAGCTTACGTGCTTACGAGAACAGCTTCTCTGACAATCAGGATGTAATGGTGTTAAGCCCAGATAGCGATTTCTTCCGTTATATGAAGGCGCCCACTAACGCCACGCGTTAAGAACTGATATAACCTTGAGGCCGACAATGTTGTCGGCCTTTTTTTTGGAAAAATAGAATGAACACAACCATCTGGATGGCGCTGGCGTTAGTTTTGGTGCTGGAAGGGCTGGGGCCGATGTTTTTGCCGCGAATCTGGCGCCGTATGATTCTGTCCATGGCACAATTGCCCGATCGTATCCTGCATCGTTTTGGCGGCGGCCTGGTGGTTGCGGGGGTGGTGATCTACTACATGCTGAGCGCCCACGCGAGTGCCTGATAAGTAAATTTGTGCGCTATTTCACAGCTAAATGGTGTCTGTCCCGCGTTGTTTACCCAACATCTTGTGAGTTGATCAAAACGCAGGCAAAAAACAGCGCAATCGTATGCTAAAAGTGCTGAAAGAGACAAAAACCGATGGTAGAATCCATTTTTAAGCAATCGGTGGTTTTGAAAAAATGGGTAAGAACGTCGTCGTACTGGGCACCCAATGGGGTGACGAAGGTAAAGGTAAGATCGTAGACCTTCTGACTGAACGCGCGAATTACGTTGTGCGTTACCAGGGTGGCCACAATGCAGGCCATACACTTGTCATCAACGGTGAAAAAACCGTCCTCCACTTAATTCCCTCTGGCATTCTGCGTGATAACGTGACCAGCATCATTGGTAATGGTGTTGTGCTGTCACCTGAAGCGCTGATGAAAGAGATGAAAGGTCTGGAAGAGCGCGGTGTGCCGGTACGTGAACGTCTGCTGATCTCTGAAGCATGTCCACTGATTCTGCAATACCATGTCGCGATGGACGTTGCGCGCGAAAAAGCGCGTGGTGCTAAAGCTATCGGTACAACCGGTCGTGGTATCGGCCCAGCTTATGAAGACAAAGTGGCTCGCCGCGGTCTGCGTGTCAGCGATCTCTTCAACAAAGAAACCTTCGCCGTTAAGCTGAAAGAAATCGTCGATTTCTACAACTTCCAGCTGGTTAACTACTACAAAACTGACGCAGTAGACTACGAGAAAGTGCTGAGCGATACGTTGGCCGTGGCCGACGTTCTGACCAGCATGGTGGTTGACGTCTCTGAACTGCTGGACGGTGCGCGCAAGCGTGGCGACCTGATCATGTTCGAAGGTGCGCAGGGTACGCTGCTGGATATTGACCACGGTACCTATCCGTACGTGACTTCGTCTAACACCACTGCAGGTGGCGTGGCGACGGGTTCGGGTATCGGTCCGCGTTACGTTGATTACGTGCTGGGTATTGTTAAAGCTTACTCAACGCGCGTCGGTGCGGGTCCATTCCCAACCGAGCTGTTTGATGAAACTGGTGAATTCCTGTGTGCACAGGGCCACGAGTTTGGCGCCACCACGGGTCGTCGTCGTCGCACTGGTTGGTTGGATGCGGTTGCCGTGCGTCGCGCAGTGCAGATCAACTCCCTTTCAGGTTTCTGCATGACCAAACTGGACGTGCTGGATGGCTTGAAAGAAGTGAAAATCTGTGTGGCGTATCGTATGCCAGATGGCCGCGAAATGACCACCACACCACTGGCTGCTGAAGGCTGGGAAGGTATTGAGCCAATCTACGAAACCATGCCAGGCTGGAGCGAAACCACCTTTGGTGTGAAAACGCTGGAAGGCCTGCCACAGGCAGCACGTGACTACATCAAGCGTGTAGAAGAAGTGACCGGTGTACCGATTGATATTATTTCAACTGGCCCGGACCGCAGCGAGACCATGATTCTGCGCGACCCGTTCGACGCATAATCCTTCAGGTTCTCCTCAGGCCGGACATTGTCCGGCCTTACTTCATCCGTTCTTTGACTCCGCTCACTCTCTTTTTCGTGCAAATATCGACACTTGCCTGAAAAAAACGCACCGGCCTCCACGCTCTGGTTTATCATCATACTTAAACACCACGCCGACCGGCGCATAACCATAACAATCGATGATTCACTGAGGTGTATGTGCAGCTAACGAGTTTCACTGATTATGGTCTGCGTGCGCTGATTTACATGGCGACGCTACCCGAAGGTAAGCAGACCAACATTACTGAAGTCACCGATACCTACGGGGTGTCGCGTAACCATATGGTTAAAATCATCAACCAACTGAGCCGGGCCGGCTACGTTGCTGCGACGCGCGGCAAAAACGGCGGAATTCGTTTAGGCATGGACCCGGAAAAGATCGTGATTGGTCAGGTGGTGAGAAAAATGGAGCCTTTGCAGCTGGTAAACTGTGAAGAGTGTGCCATCACACCAGCCTGTCGCCTACGTAAGGCGTTGTATGACGCGGTCCAGTTATTCCTCAAGGAACTGGATAACTATACCCTGGCCGATCTTGTCAGAGACAACGACGGCCTGTACCAAATTTTATTGTCCGAACCGCCGGTGGCAATCCAAATTAAATGACATCGGAGGAACCGTAATGTCAAAAGATCCTTTTCAGGATAGAGAAGCAGAAAAGTACGACAACCCCATTCCCAGCCGCGAATTCATTCTGGCGCTGTTAGAGAAGCGCGAAAAGCCGGCTAACCGCGATGAAATCGCTCAGGAATTGAAGATCACCAGCGAAGAGCAGCTCGAAGCGCTGCGTCGTCGTCTGCGCGCCATGGAGCGCGATGGCCAGTTGGTGTTTACCCGTCGTCAGTGTTACGCCCTGCCAGAACGCCTTGATTTACTGCGTGGGAAAGTCATTGGTCATCGTGATGGCTATGGTTTCTTGCGGGTTGAAGGCCAAAAAGATGATTTCTACCTGTCGGCTGAGCAGATGAAGTTCTGCCTGCACGGTGATGTGATCCTGGCGCAGCCGGGAAGTGCCGATCGTAAAGGGCGTCGTGAGGCGCGCGTCGTGCGTGTGCTGGAACCGCGTAACAGCCAGATTGTTGGCCGCTACTTCACCGATGCCGGTACAGGCTTTGTGGTGCCGGATGATAGCCGTCTGAGCTTTGACATCCTTATTCCACAAGAAGACACCCTCAATGCGCGCATGGGTTCGGTGGTGGTGGTCGAGATCGTCCAGCGCTCAACCCGCCGCAGCAAGGCTATCGGTAAGGTTACCGAAATTCTCGGTGATAACATGGGAACCGGGCTGGCCGTGGATATGGCGCTGCGCACCCATGAAATTCCGCACACCTGGCCAGAAGAAGTAGAGAAAGAGATTTCGAAGCTGAAGGAAGAGGTACCGGAAGCCGCCAAAAAAGGCCGCGTGGACCTGCGTGAACTGCCGTTGGTTACTATCGATGGTGAAGACGCACGTGACTTTGATGATGCAGTATATTGCGAGAAAAAACGCGGTGGCGGCTGGCGTCTCTGGGTCGCGATTGCAGATGTGAGTTATTACGTGCGTCCGGGCACGGCACTGGATACCGAAGCGCATCAGCGTGGTACCTCCGTGTACTTCCCATCGCAGGTGGTACCGATGCTGCCAGAGATCCTCTCAAACGGCCTTTGCTCATTGAACCCACAGGTGGATCGGTTGTGCATGGTGTGTGAGATGACCATCTCTTCCAGCGGCAAACTGACCGGTTACAAGCACTACGAAGCGGTGATGAACTCCCACGCGCGTCTGACCTACAACAAAGTGTGGAGCATTCTGCAGGGTAATCAGGAGCTGCGTGAGCAGTATGCTTCTCAGGTTAAGCACCTGGAAGAACTGCATGACATGTATGAAGTGCTGGAAACGGCACGTGAGCAACGTGGTGGTATCTCCTTCGAAACCGAAGAAGCCAAGTTTATTTTCAATGCGGAACGTCGTATTGAGCGTGTTGAACGCACCGTGCGCAATGATGCCCATAAGCTGATCGAAGAGTGCATGATCCTCGCGAATATCGCGTCTGCACGCTTCGTTGAAAAGAACCAGGAACCTTCGCTGTTCCGCGATCACGATCGTCCAACCGAAGACAGCATCAAAAGCTTCCGTACCGTGTTGAATGAGCTGGGCTTGAGCCTGCCTGGTGGTGCAAAACCGCAGCCTATCGATTATGCCGATTTGCTGAAGCAGGTGGCCGATCGCCCTGATGCGGAAATGCTGCAAACCATGCTGCTGCGTTCGATGAAGCAAGCGGTGTACGATCCGGAAAACCGTGGCCACTTTGGTCTGGCACTGCAGTCTTATGCGCACTTCACCTCGCCGATTCGTCGTTATCCGGACTTGTTACTGCATCGCGCCATTAAGTACCTGCTGGCGAAAGAGCAGGGTACCCTGACCGGGAACACCACGCCGACCGGTGGTTATCACTACGATATGCAGCAGATGTTGCAACTCGGCCAGCACTGTTCAATGACCGAACGTCGTGCCGATGAAGCCACGCGCGATGTTGCTGACTGGCTGAAATGTGACTTCATGCAGGATCAGGTAGGCAATGTCTTTAACGGTGTGATCTCCAGTGTCACCGGTTTTGGCTTCTTCGTCCGCCTCAACGATCTGTTTATCGATGGTCTGGTGCATGTGTCTACGCTGGATAACGATTACTACCGCTTCGATCCTATCGGCCAGCGCCTGATTGGCGAATCGGGTGGCCGCACTTATCGCCTTGGCGATGCGGTGGAAGTTCGCGTGGATGCGGTGCATATGGATGAGCGTAAAATTGATTTCGCGCTGATCTCCAGCAAGCGCGTGCCGCGCGGCGAAGGTAAAACCGAACGTGAGCGTGAGAAGCGTGGCGGTAAGCCGCCGGCTAAGCGCCGTCGTGATGCGGGCAAGAAGGGCACTTTTGAGCCTGATGCTGCATTCCGGGGCGAGAAGAAAAAGTCTGTGACAGCTGAAAAACCGGCTAAAACCGAGAAAAAAGGCAAAAAAGTCTCAGAGAAAACCCGTAAAATCGCCGCCGCCACTAAGGCAAAGCGTGCGACGAAAAAATCCAGCGAAGCCTGATGAAGCTGCCATTAACGGCAGCTCATATTCGTAGCGGCGCAATTTATTGCGCAATGATTCGCGCCGCTACACACGATTATTCAACGATATACATCCAACCTTGAGCAAAGTAATGAGCGAAATAATTTTTGGTATTCATTCCGTGCAGGCACTGCTGGAACGTGATCCTCAGCGTTTCCAGGAAGTCTTTATTCTCAAAGGCCGTGACGATCGTCGCCTGCAGCCGCTGATTGCCGCACTGGAAGCTCAGGGGATCGTGATTCAGGTCGCTAACCGCCAATGGCTGGACAGCCAGGTTGAAGGCGGTGTCCACCAGGGGATTGTGGCGCGGGTGAAGCAGGGGAAAAACTATCAGGAAGGCGATCTGCCGGATCTGCTGCAAAGTCTTGATAAACCGTTTTTACTGGTGCTGGACGGCGTTACCGATCCACACAACCTCGGTGCGTGTCTGCGTAGCGCAGACGCGGCTGGCGTACACGCCGTCATCGTTCCGAAAGACCGTGCTGCACCGCTGAACGCGACGGCGAAAAAAGTGGCCAGCGGCGCGGCAGAAAACGTGCCGTTGATTCGCGTCACTAATCTGGCACGTACCCTGCGCTTGCTGCAGGAATACAACATTTGGGTGGTCGGTACGGCAGGTGAAGCCGATCATACGGTGTATCAAAGCAAAATGACCGGCCCCATGGCGCTGGTGATGGGCGCGGAAGGGGAAGGGATGCGCCGTCTGACGCGTGAACACTGCGATGAACTGATCAGCATTCCTATGGCAGGCAGCGTCTCATCATTGAACGTATCTGTTGCCACTGGCGTGTGCTTGTTCGAAGCGGTGCGTCAGCGCCTGGCGTGATCCTCGCCGCAAAAGTGTTTTTGTACCAGGCATAACTGTGCATCACCCTCATACTTGAACCATGCGTTCAATGAGGGGGATGCAATATTATGCCTTGGACCACCCACAACGTTTTCAATCAACCACCGCCACTCAGTAACAGTAACCTGTTTACCCATGATATTGCGCTCTGTGAGGCCGTAACCCGCGAAGGCGCAGGCTGGGATCGCGAATGGCTCGCCTCCGTTGGGCTGCAACTTGGCAGCGCTGAATCTCTCGAATTAGGCCGACTGGCTAATGCGTACCCGCCCGAACTGCTCCGTTACGATGCCCGTGGTGAGCGGCTTGATGAAGTGCGTTTTCATCCCGCCTGGCATTTGCTGATGCAAGGACTTTGCGCCAGCCGCCTGCACAATCTCAGCTGGCAACCTGACGTACAGCCCAATGCCATGGTGGCGCGCGCGGCTCGCTTCATTTTGCATGCTCAGGTTGAAGCCGGATCGCTTTGTCCGGTCACCATGACGCATGCCGCCATCCCGCTACTACAAAATTATTTGCCGCAGCCCTATGCCGACTGGCACGACGCCCTGCTCAGCGATCGCTATGACGCCCATCACGTGGCGGGCAATAAAAAGCGCGGTCTGTTGATCGGTATGGGGATGACAGAAAAACAGGGCGGCACCGATGTGTTGAGCAACACGACACGTGCTGAACCGCTTGGTGTGCGTGGGCCTGGCGAGCCTTATCGTATCACCGGGCATAAATGGTTCTTCTCGGTGCCACAAAGTGATGCACACCTGATCCTGGCGCAGACAGCGCAAGGGCTGAGCTGTTTCTTTTTGCCACGACTGCTGCCGGATGGCATGCGAAATGCGATCCGCATCGAGCGATTAAAAGAGAAGCTGGGAAACCGTTCCAACGCCAGCGCCGAAGTCGAGTTTCAGGATGCCATTGGCTGGTTGATGGGCGAAGAGGGTGAGGGGGTGCGGCTGATCCTGAAAATGGGCGGCATGACGCGATTTGACTGTGCGCTGGGCAGCCATGGGCAGATGCGCCGCGCCTTATCCATTGCCTTGTACCACGCACAGCAGCGCCAGGTGATGGGTAAAAACCTCAGTGACCAACCGTTGATGCGCAGCGTGCTGGCGCAGCAGGCGCTGCAATTGGAAGGGCAAACTGCACTGCTGCTGCGTCTGGCACGCGCCTGGTCAACCCCCGCCAGTGAGCATGAACGTTTATATGCACGGCTGTTTACCCCTGCCGCCAAATTTGGCATCTGCAAGGCGGGCATCCCCTTTGTGGCGGAAGCCATGGAGGTGTTGGGAGGCATCGGCTATTGCGAAGAGAGCGAACTGCCGCGTCTCTACCGTGAAATGCCGGTGAACAGCATTTGGGAGGGCTCAGGCAATGTGATGTGCCTGGATGTGATGCGTGTGCTGGGGCGGCATGCGGATGTGTTAACTATGCTGGATGATGAGTTCGATGCGGTGAAAGGGATCAACCGTCATTTTGATCGCCGCTGGCGTCAACTTCGGTTGCAGTTGCCCCATGTCCGAGAGGGGGTTGCGCGCGAAGTGACCCAAACGTTATTGCAGCTCGCGAGCGCAGCCATTTTGCTCAAAGTGGCAGAACCGCCACTCGCCGATAGTTGGTGCGGCCAGCATCTGGATATGCGTGGCCGACGCGGACTGAGTGACGATCTCTGCAGCCGCTTACTGCTGCGAGCCAGTGCCCGTTGATGGGGCGCCAAAGAGAATCGCAGTACCGTACCAAAAACCAGGCACGGTGGTTTCATCAAGCATCAGGATTTGGTAGTACACCGCTCCAGCCTGATTGGCGCGCGCGGCCAGTGCTCGTTGGGCATCATCTGGCGAGCCACGTGTAGTGACGGTGATATTGCCGAGCTTACGCAAGCCGTAACTTTGTGCGCGGGTGATTTCCTGCGCGTGGCTGGTGGGCGGCGGCGGTGCTTTGGGTGTGGTTTTGAAAGCGGAACAGCCACTCAGCACCAGACACACTGCCAGTAAAAGGCGACGCATAACACACTCCAGAAAGAGGAAGATGGCTCAAGTTTATGCCATCTTCCCTTTTCATATCAGTCCTTCAAATGAAAAAGACTCACCAACTGTGTCAGATGGCGACCTTGTTGATTCAGCGTATGCGCAGTGGTCTCGGATTGGGTGATCATATCGCTGCTCTGGTGCGTGGCTTGACCAATATGGTTCATCGCCAGATTGACCTGACCAATGCCCGCCGCCTGCTCTTGTGCAGCAATATTGATTTCCCCCATCAACGCTTTCACCTGCTCAATATGGCTGACGATGTGCTGCATGGCGTCACGTGTTTGCTCTGACAGCGTGTGTCCCGCCGCGACTTTGTTGATGGAGGTCGCAATCAAAGTATCGATCTCTTTTGCGGCCGTGGCGCTGCGTTGGGCCAGTGCCCGAACTTCGGCGGCGACCACCGCAAAACCTTTGCCATGTTCTCCGGCGCGTGCGGCTTCAACAGCGGCGTTGAGCGCCAGGATATTGGTCTGGAAAGCTATGGATTCAATGACGTGCGTGATATCTGCGATGCTTTGTGATGCGACACGAATCTCAGACATGGTCTCCACGGAACGCGCCACGGTGGCCCCACCCTGATCGACAGTGCTGGCTGCTTCACCCACCAGTGCCAGTGCCTGACGCACGTTCGCCGCGGTTTGCGCCACGGTCGCACCAAACTGCTCCATGCTGGCCGAGGTTTCCTCTACGCTGCTGGCCTGGCGACCAATCTGCTCGCTGATGCTGGAACTGCTGGCGGCGATGGTATCGGTGCCGTGGCTGATATCGCGGGCGGCACTGCGCACCTGGCTGACCACTTTTTCCAGCCCGTCGCCAATGCCATTAATCGCCGCCACCAGTTGGCCCACTTCATCGCGGCGCGAGGAGTCGAGATGCGCCTGTAAATTACCCGCAGCGTATTGCTCGGCCAGATGAATCACCTGCTGTAGCGGACGCGTAATAGCACGACGGCTGTACCACATAAAGCCGACGGCGAAAGCGATCACCAACACCAGACCAATGACAATGAACAGGTTGCGGCTTTGCGTGATAGGCGCGAGCAAACTGGCACGACTGACCTCTCCGGCAATAATCCAGTTCCAGCCTGGCAGCTGTTGCCACGCCAGCAGTTTGGTTTCACCTTCCAGTTCAATACTCAGCAACCCTTTTGGCTGGGTTAACAGCTGCTGTTGCACGGCTCTATCCCAGCGCGGCAATTTGCCCTCTGCCTGACGGTCAAACAGATATTGCCCTTGTGCACTGCCTGGTGCACCGTTCAGCACAAAGAAGCTGCCGCTGTCGCCCAGATGGCGTGCCAGCACTTTGTCGCGCATCAGCGCATACTGCGCATCGATTTGCACCCCAACGAACAGGATGGCGATCACTGCACCGCTCTCATCCTGCACCGGTTGATACTGGGTGATGTAGCGATGACCAAATAATGTCGCCAGTCCACGATACACCTGCCCCTGATTAATACTGCGCCACGCGGCACTGCTGCGATCCAGCTTGGTGCCCACTGCGCGATTGCCATCCTCCTTTTTCAAAGATGTGGCGACACGGATGTAATCTTCGCCATCGCGCACAAAAATGGTCGTCACCGCGCCTGTGCGTTCCAGAAAATCATCCACGGCAATTTGATCGAGATTGAGGGTTTTCAGCCCAGCGCGCAGGGTGGGGGTGCTGAACTCGCCCACTTGAATACGCGCGTTTTCATCACGGCTAAAGCGCTTGGGCAGGAAACTCTGGAACAGTTTGGTGTAATTCGCCACTTCCTCTGACAGTGTGGCGTTAAACATGGTGGCCATTTCATTAATGCCCAGCACCTGATTTTGCATGTCATCGGTGGCCAGCTGCTCCAGTTGACGCGCGGCGTTATGGCTCAGGGTGAGGGTCAAGGTCAACAGCACAATCGCCACGCTTAAAGACGTCAATACAGACAGCTTAATTCCGAGACCCATGGCGCTGAGAGAGAGACGCTGCATAAAGTACCTATTAAAGAGTGTTGGAGAGGTACAAGATCAACGGCAAATCTGGCAAAAGGTTTAGTACAGAAATTATTCTGATTAAATGTGAAGTTGCTCGCGTTTTGCTGCTCAGCACTTACACTGTGACGGGTGATAATCATTCTCAACGGAGGCGGTATGATTGAGTTGGCGACGGAGAACCTGGCAGGAATTGAGTGTATTCACGCGTCACCGGCCGGGCAACGGCATGCGCGTTTACCTACCATCCTGTTTTATCACGGCTTTACCTCATCTAAAGAAGTGTACAGCTACTTCGCGGTGGCGCTGGCGCAAGCCGGTTTTCGCGTCATCATGCCGGATGCGGATATGCACGGATCGCGCTATAACGGGGATACCGAAATGCGCATGACGCATTTTTGGGAGATCCTCAAACAGAACATTGATGAAGTGCCGCAACTGGAAGCGGCAGTGCGTGAGAACGATTGGGTCGCCGATGAGCGCTTTGCCGTTGCAGGTGCATCAATGGGGGGGATGACAGCATTAGGCGCGATGGCACGTTATCCGCAGATCCACAGCGTCGCCTGTATGATGGGGTCGGGTTACTTTATGCAGCTGAGCCACACGCTATTCCCTCCGCTGGTGGCCCGTACGCCGGAACAGAAAGAGACCTTTGCCGCGCGTCTTGCGCCGCTGGCACCTTACGATCCCAGTCAGCAACTGGAGAAACTGGCGCACCGTCCGCTATTGCTGTGGCACGGTGAAGCCGATGAAGTGGTGCCATTCGCCGAGACGGTAAGGCTAGAGAAAGCGCTGCGCGACGCCCAGTTGGATGGGAAAATGACTTATCTCTCCGAAAAGCAGATCGGCCACAAAATTACGCCATCAGCCCTGACTGCGCTGGTGAGTTTTTTCAAACATCATCTGTAGAAACAACTCGGGCTGGCACAAGAGGCCAGCCCGTTACGTCGTCCGATTTTAAAGCTGTGAAGACAGGCGTTCTGCTGTACTGGTATTCGCACTGACCGGGTTGCTGCCAGGCGTATCCAGCCGGTTGACGTAGACATAGCCTGAAGCCGCATTGCTGCTGTTACTTCTCATCTGCTGCGCATAGTCAGCGGAGCTGGCAAAAGCGGGTGGAGACAGGAAGAGACCCAGTAAAGTGGCGAAAATGATGGTTTTCATATTCGACTCCTCACTCCGGGGATTGCACTCTCAGACGCCGCGAATAAGCCAAACCGTTGCGCCTGTAAATAGTTTAGTTGTTTGTCACATTGATGCCAGATCGTCCCATTGAACGCCACCATCAGCAATTTTGAACAATCCCTCGCTAACCTGCTGAATCACAATCCTTAGCACAAAAGGTGCCCTCGACTGGCACACACTCTGCGATTTGATGAATTGTGCGCTTGAGTTATCCCTGCAACGTCAGTATGATTACGCGTCAATTTTTCAGCTGCATTCAGAGGTGTGTTTCATTTTAAATGATTCACAACCTATAACGTTCCTTGCTTCCGTGGGCCGCAGCTGACCCTGACAGGAGGCTGAATAATCCGTAAGGAGCTATCGATGCGTCATTACGAAATCGTATTTATGGTCCATCCTGACCAGAGCGAACAGGTTCCAGGTATGATCGAGCGTTACACTGGTGCTATCACCGGTGCACAGGGCACGATTCACCGTCTGGAAGACTGGGGCCGCCGTCAGCTGGCTTACCCAATCAACAAACTGCACAAAGCACACTATGTTCTGCTGAACGTAGAAGCTCCGCAGGAAGTGATTGACGAGCTGGAAACTAACTTCCGCTTCAACGACGCCGTTATCCGCAGCATGGTTATGCGCGTTAAGCACGCGGTAACTGAAGCATCTCCGATGGTTAAAGCGAAAGATGAGCGTCGTGACCGTCGCGAAGACTTCGCTAACGAATCATCAGATGACTCAGATGCTGGGGATTCTGAAGAGTAATCCGACATGACGGCAAATCGACTGCGCCTGTCAGGCACTGTGTGCAAGACGCCAGTTCGAAAAATCAGTCCGTCAGGGATTCCTCACTGCCAGTTCGTGCTTGAGCACCGTTCTGTGCAGGAGGAAGCCGGTTTTCACCGGCAAGCCTGGTGTCAGATGCCGGTGATTATCAGCGGCAGCACCCATCAGGTGATTACTCAACATATAACGGTCGGTACGCAACTCGTTCTCGAAGGTTTCATTAGCTGCCATCAGGCACGCAATGGTCAAAGTAGAGTCGTGTTACATGCCGAGCAGATTGAATTGATAGATTCTGGAGACTAGCCAAATGGCACGTTATTTCCGTCGTCGCAAATTCTGCCGTTTCACCGCGGAAGGCGTTGTAGAGATTGATTACAAAGATATCGCTACACTGAAAAACTACATTACCGAAAGCGGTAAAATTGTCCCGAGCCGTATCACCGGTACTCGTGCAAAATACCAGCGTCAGCTCGCTCGTTGCATCAAGCGCGCTCGCTACCTGTCCCTGCTGCCATACACTGATCGTCATCAGTAATTGGTAGTTGTCCATTAACGACTTTAAGAGGATAAGGTAATGCAAGTTATTCTGCTTGATAAAGTAGCAAACCTGGGCAGCCTGGGTGATCAGGTTAACGTTAAAGCGGGCTACGCTCGTAACTTCCTGGTTCCACAGGGTAAAGCTGTTCCTGCTACCAAGAAAAACGTTGAGTTCTTCGAAGCGCGTCGCGCTGAACTGGAAGCCAAACTGGCTGACGTTCTGGCTGCTGCTAACGCACGTGCAGAGAAAATCAATGCACTGGGCACCGTTACCATCGCGTCTAAATCAGGCGACGAAGGTAAACTGTTCGGTTCTATCGGTACCCGCGACATCGCTGACGCTGTAACTGCAGCTGGCGTTGAAGTGTCTAAGAGCGAAGTGCGTCTGCCAAACGGCGTTCTGCGTTCTACCGGTGAGCACGAAATTGACTTCCAGGTTCATAGCGAAGTGTTCGCTAAACTGGTTGTGAATGTAGTGGCTGAGTAATTATTACTTGGTAACTGGTTATGCGAAAACGCCGGCTTCCGCCGGCGTTTTTGTTTCTGCGGTTTACTGGGCGCGAATAAAACTGCCGTCCGGCTGGCGAGTAAATAACACCGGACCGTTGCTGCTATCTACCGTCAATCCCGTCACCACACCTTGTGCATTCTGACGAATCTTCACCTGCTGGCCATTTTTCAGCGCGCTGAGCGGCTGATCGTTACCCTCTACGCGAGCCATCGCGAACACATCATTCACCGGTAAATTGTTGTCCCGGAATAGTTGAGCCAGCGTCTGACCAGATGTCACGGTATAACTGTGCCATTCGCCTTGGGAGTCGGCTTTTGGCGTGGCATTCTGCAGCTGTTTGTTGTCATAAATCTCGGCCTGCAGCGGCACCTCTTTGCTGCTGTTATCGGCGGGGTGTTCAATCGGATATTGTGGCGTGCTGCTCGGCCAGAGAAACGCCAGTAACAGTATCAGCAGGGCGATAACAATGCCGCGACGATGGAAGGCCGGGAGCGGGTCCATCCAACGCACATTATCCAGCAGATGCCAGACGCGCAGCAGCACGGCGGGAACGCGGGAAGGGGTATCAGAAGCCATTCGTGAATCCTCCTCGCTGGCGGCCTTGCGCTTAATTTGCGGCAGCCAACGTTGCAACCTCGGTAAAGTAAAAGCACGCGGTGCGCGCGTCCTGCGACGTCGTGGGGCGATCTGGCCCATGTATTCTCTCTTTCTTAGCGCTGTACAGCAAAAACCTTGTCACAGCTATAGTATGGGCAATGCGGGCGCGAAGTGCCTGCCAGCATTGAAAAATTTGACCTGTGTATTGTTTCTCTTTCGCTGAGAAATGTCATCTCTGCCGCAGCAGATTTTACGCCAGCCGCCCGCGCTGTTATGCTGCCGTTTCTAATTTATTCGGGATTAAGGAATCAAAATGACCACCCCTTCATTTGACAGCGTCGAATCACAGGCAAGTTACGGTATCGGTTTACAGGTAGGCCAGCAGTTGCAGGAATCTGGACTGCAAGGTTTGCAGCCGGAAGCACTGCTCGCGGGCCTGCGCGACGCGCTGGAAGGGAACTCACCGGCTGTGCCTGTTGACGTGGTACATCGTGCGCTGCGCGAAGTCCATGAGCGTGCTGAAGGCGTGCGTCGTGAGCGTGTTGAAGCCATGGCAGCAGAAGGCCAGAAATTCCTTGAGCAGAATGCGCAGCGCGAAGGCGTAAGCAGCACTGAAACCGGTTTGCAGTTCAGCGTGATCACCCAAGGTGATGGCCCAATCCCTTCGCGTCAGGACCGTGTACGCGTTCACTACACCGGTAAACTGATTGATGGTTCTGTTTTCGACAGCTCAGTTGCACGTGGCGAGCCGGCTGAATTCCCGGTAAGCGGTGTTATCGCTGGCTGGATTGAAGCGCTGACCCTGATGCCAGTTGGCTCAAAATGGGAGCTGGTGATTCCACAAAACCTCGCCTACGGTGAGCGTGGTGCTGGCGCCTCTATCCCGCCATTCAGCACCCTGATTTTTGAAGTCGAGCTGCTGGAAATTCTGTAATTTTTCACCCTGCTTCAGCGTGATTGTAGGTGCGTACCTTGATGCGCTCTTGGGCGGCCTGATGGCCGCCCAAACAGAACTAATCACTCTTCTGCAAATTCACCTGCCAGATCGCAAAGCCAATCTCATCACTGCCCACCGCTTTCATCGGGTAATCAGCATACTGCTCAATAAACTGCGTGGCTTTTTCGCCCGGTGCAGTTTCAAAGCGGATATCCAGTGGCGTGTCACTGTGAATGGGCGCTAAACGCCAGTTGTGATCGGCCTGCGGTTTCACCTCACCGTGCGCTTTGGTTTCGCTACTGATATAAGCCGCAACAATGGAACGGTTCTCATCAGGCGAAGCAAACGCGACATACTTATCACCGGTTCCGGCAAACTTACCGCCATAAGCCCGATAGTTGTTGGTAGCAACGAGGAAAGTGGCATTCGGGTCGATAGGCTTGCCCTGCCATGTCAGATCCTTGATACGTGAAGCCTGTTTGTTGATCAACGTGCATTCCCCGTCATAGCGCGCCGGTTGCGTCACATCGATTTGATAATCCACGCCATCAATCACATCAAAGTTGTAGGTGCGAAAATCCCAGTTAATCAGCGACTGCGGCTTGCTGCTGTGCGGGTCAATCTGATTAAACTGCGCGGCTGAACACTCCAGCCACTCTCTCACTTGCGCACCGCTGACTTTCATCACCACCAGGGTGTTGGGGTAGAGATAAAGGTCGGCGGCATTACGGAAGGTGAGTTCACCTTTCTCCACCTCGGTATAGCTGGCTGGATCGTTCTTGCGACCGCCGGCTTTAAACGGAGCAGCAGCAGACAGCACCGGTAGGCGGCCTAAATCGGGATCGCCCTGAATAAAGTGCTCAACATAGGCACGCTGCGCATTGTTCACGATCTGTACCGTGGGGTCGTCCTGCACCAGCGACAGATAGCTGTACATCACGTCGGCGGATTTCCCGATGGGCTTGGCCACAAATTCACGCGTGGCACGGTGATCTTGTTCCAGCACCTTCACCAGGTCGGCATCTTCCGTCGCCAGTGATTTCTTCGCGACCGGATCGTAAATCGGACGCGCCTCCGCTTTACCCTGCGTGACCTGCCATTTTCCTCCCTCGTTGTTCAGCACCAAATCGACCACACCGAGATGATCGCCCCACATGCCTGGCATCACTGATGGAATACCGTTGAGGGTGCCCTGCGCAATATCAGCGCCTTTAATGGCGGCGAACTCTTTGCTGGGGAACACCGCATGCGCATGACCAAACATAATGGCGTTAATGCCCGGCACCTGGCTGAGGTAGTAGACCGAATTTTCTGCCATGGCGTGATAGGGTTCACTGCTTAAACCGGAGTGCGGTATAGCGATGATTATTTCAGCACCTTTTGCGCGCATTTCCGGCACATAGCGCTTCGCTGTTTCCGTAATGTCATCAACACGGACTTTTCCCTGCAGATTGTTACGGTCCCACACCATAATCTGCGGCGGTACGAAGCCGATATAGCCAATTTTTAACCGATGTACCTGGCCGCTGCGGTCTGTGACCTGCGTTTCCTTGATTAAATAGGGTGTAAACAGCGGTTTTCCGCTCTTTTCATCGATAATGTTGGCGTTAACGTAAGGAAAACGTGCACCGGCAATCGCTTTTTGCAGATAGGGCAAGCCATAGTTAAATTCGTGATTACCCAGGTTACCGACGGTGTAATCCAGCGTGTTCATCGCTTTATATACGGGGTGGACATCGCCTTGTTTCAGTCCTTTAGCGGCCATGTAATCACCCAGCGGGCTGCCTTGAATGATGTCTCCGTTATCAACCAGCACGCTGTTTTTCGCTTCCGCCCGCGCTTGTTGAATCAAGGTTGCGGTGCGCACCAGGCCAAACTTCTCGGTCGGTGTGTCTTTGTAGTAGTCGAAATCCATCATATTACTGTGCAGATCGGTGGTTTCCAGAATGCGCAGATCTACGGTAGCGGCCTGTACCGTGGCCGCTGTAACACACAGCGCCAGTAACGACATGCTCGCTTTGAACATGGCTTGCTCCTTGTTTTATGAATAGGCCTCTCAAAATAATGTAAAACAATGACGAATTATCATTTCAATTTGTGATGTAACCCGGACTTTTGCACAGTTTCCGCCGTGCGGCTCAGCCATAAACCTATTCAGCATCGCGCCATAGCCGCGGTCAGTGAACTATGGTATTGATAATCATATAGATTGCCGTAGCCGACAGTACAGCCGCCGAGGGTTGAGGCACAACTGCTAAACTGTGTAGAGGTGGGCTGTAAATGTCTGACAGGCAGAATCAGCGGATAAGAGGTGGAAAATGTTAGATAAAATTTGCCAGCTGGCGCGTGAAGCGGGCGATGCAATTATGCAGGTGTACGATGGTGCACAGCCGATGGATGTCACACGCAAATCGGATGATTCCCCCGTCACCGCCGCCGATCTCGCGGCACATAAAGTGATTATTGATGGGCTTGCCCGGCTGTCACCCGAGATCCCGGTGCTGTCAGAAGAAGATCCGCCAGTCTGGGCGGAGCGTCAGCACTGGCAAAAGTATTGGTTGGTCGATCCGCTGGATGGAACCAAAGAGTTTATTAAGCGTAATGGTGAATTTACCGTCAACATTGCCCTGATCGACAACGGCAAGCCGGTGCTGGGCGTGGTCTACGCGCCGGCTCTGGGCGTCATGTACTTCGCTGCGGAAGGTAAAGCCTGGAAAGAAGAGGGCGGTCATAAAACGCAGATTCAGGTACGTGAAGCGCGTCCATTACTGGTGGTGGTGAGCCGTTCGCACTTTGATAAAGATGAAGAGCTGAAAGAGTATCTGACGCAGCTAGGCGAGCATCAAACCACGGCGATTGGTTCATCGCTGAAGTTTTGCCTGGTGGCTGAGGGGAAAGCGCAGCTTTATCCGCGCTTTGGGCCGACTAACATCTGGGATACCGGCGCGGGCCACGCGGTGGCGATTGCTGCTGGGGCACACGTGCATGACTGGCAGGGTAAAACGCTGGACTATGCACCGCGTGAGTCTTTCCTGAACCCGGGTTTTCGCGTTTCGCTGTTTTAATTCCTGGTGCGCATGAATGCGCACCTTACGTAAACCTTGTAGGGTCGCCATTTAGGGCGACCTTTGTTTTTATTGCAACAACTCACGGATCAACGTCATCGCCTGCTGCACTTCATCCTGCGTCAATGCGCCCTCTTTGGCGTAACGCACATGGCCGGTTTTATCCAACACCACAATGGCAGAGCCGCCTTTCTCCAACTGCCAGACTTTACGTACGTTGCCATTGCTGTCGACGATAAACTGCGACCACGGATATTGCTGCTTATTGCTCTCAATGCTGCTGCGCACAAACATGCCGGTACCGGGAATGGCATCGTCGGTATTGACGATGGTGGTGGTCTGATAACGATCGTGCGGGAATTTCGCGGCTTTAATCGCTTCAATCAACGCGGCATTCTGCTCTTTAGCCGACGAGCGCCCGGCAATATGTAAGATGACTCGCACTTTTCCACTCAGCTGCGCGCTATTCCACGGCTGGTAGCTAAACTTATCTTGTTGATAAAGCAGCTCACCTCTGTCACTCACGCCAACCGGCGGGACGCGGTCGCCCAGCTTCAACGCGTGGGCTGAGACGAGCCCCGGTAACAACAGTGCCAGTGCTATTAAAGAATGTGCCAAACGCATGTTGATGCTCCTTAGTGATCCGACCAGTTATTCATGTTTCTGCAATATTAGGCGTGGATGATGCGCCTGTCGCGATGAGTTAACAGCTTTGCAACCCACGCCACAATTCCTTAATGAGTGAAGGTTTATACTGTGTTTTGTGAGCGGCATAACAGAGTGTTCTGTAATGATGTGTCAATTCAGTAAAAAATTCACTTTTTCGGAACATACGTAACGCAGGGTGTTCTATAGTTATGCCTCATTTGCGCTTCATGGGCTCGTACCGAATTTGGCAACGGCGAAGCGTATTCCATCTGTTCAGGAGTTAGACAGCATGAAAATCTTCCAGCGCTATAATCCGCTGCAAATTGCGAAATATGTAAAGACGCTATTTAAAGGAAGGTTGTACATCAAGGATGTTGGCGCGTTTGAGTTTGATAAAGGCAAGGTAATGTTGCCACGCGTCAAAGATAAGCAGCATCTCAGCGTGATGTCAGAAATCAATCGCCAGGTGTTGCGACTGCAAGCTGAGTACAACTAAGCACCAAAAAGAAAGGGCGCCATGAAGTCAGGCGCCCTGTAGCGGCGCGATTTATCGCGCCTTGTTTTTTTCAGCCCATCACCCTACGGTGACTCAAGCTCATCCGTCGCACTCTTAGTGACATTCAGCACTGGCGGTCGGTCGTCAATACGCGTGACCAGCAGCTGGTCGATGCGGTAACTGTCGATATCCACCACTTCAAACTTATAGCCTGAGAACTTCACGAAATCGGTGCGTTTCGGGATTTTGCGCAGCATATACATCATAAAGCCGCCGATGGTTTCATAGTTACCGGACTGCGGGAAATCATCAATATCCAGCACGCGCATCACGTCATCAATTGGTGTGCCGCCTTCGACCAGCCATGAATTTTCATCACGCGCGACAATCTGCTCTTCCTGACCCTGGCCCACCAAATCGCCCATTAAGGTGGTCATCACATCGTTCAGGGTGATGATACCTACCACCAACGCGTATTCGTTCATGATCACCGCGAAGTCTTCACCGGCGGTTTTAAAACTTTCCAGCGCTTCGGAGAGGGTCAGTGTGTCCGGCACAATCAACGCGGAGCGGATCTGCACGCCGCTGCTGAGCGTCATACTCTGGTTACCCAGCACACGCAGCAGCAGCTCTTTGGAATCCACATAACCGACGATGTGATCGATGTCGCCGTCACACACCAGGAATTTAGAGTGCGGATGTTCAGCGATTTTGGTTTTCAGGCTGTTTTCATCTTCATGCAGATCAAACCAGACGATGTTCTCGCGGGATGTCATAGAAGAGGGCACGGTGCGCGATTCCAGCTCAAACACGTTCTCGATCAGTTCGTGCTCCTGCTTACGCAGTACCCCCGCCAGTGCGCCCGCTTCCACCACCGCATAGATATCATCCGAGGTGATGTCGTCTTTGCGCACCATCGGTAATTTGAAGATGCGGAAGAACACGTTCGCCAGACCGTTAAACAGCCACACTAGCGGGCGCATGATCAGCAAGCAGAAGCGCATTGGATTGATGATGCGCAATGCCACCGCTTCCGGCGCAATCATCCCCACGCGTTTAGGTGTTAAATCTGCGAACAGGATGAACAGGCTGGTGACAACGGTGAACGAGCAGATAAAGCTCAACTGATCGGCCAGTTCGGGAGACATGAAACGGCTAAACAGGCTGCTGAAGGCGGGTGAGAACGCGGCATCACCGACAATACCGCCAAGGATCGCCACCGCGTTCAGGCCAATCTGCACCACGGTGAAGAACATGCCAGGTTGTTCCTGCATTTTCAGCACGCGCTGGGCGTTAATGTTGCCTTCATCGGCCAGTAGTTTAAGTTTGATTTTACGGGCAGCCGCCAGCGAAATCTCTGAAAGAGAAAAGAATGAGCTGATCACAATCAGTAAAAGAATGACAAGTAAGCTATCGAGCATAAAAGATCCGTTGGGTTAATCACTTGTCATTTTTGGCCTGGGCAGCGCGGGCGTACATCCAGTACTCACCCGTGATACAGGGCTATCCGTGCCAAAAATGTCTGCGCCATTTCGACAAGGAACGTTAGCGTCGGGGCAGAAAGGAAAGCAGGTCATGCCTGCTGGGTGCTGATTATAGCAGCAGCGCTTATCATGCCGCCAGAGGCGCGCATCGAAGGCCAGGATTAATCCGAGTGCACCGCTGTCAGGCACAGAACTGCGGCTTCGTTGTTGTATCGGCCCCGCCATTTACCGACAATAGGAAATGATTTGGCTTAGTGACCATTTTTCCTCAGCTATGCGCCGAAAAGAGCGGCTATGCTGATGGGTAAGCGAGTGGTGGTGATAGCCTCCTATGAGCATTAACGCCCCTGCGGAATTAGGGGCAGGCATTATTAACAGGAGTAAACGTGCCACGATTGCATATTTATTGTCTGGCCAGCCTGTTGCTTGCTGCGCCTGCCGTTGAGGCAGCGAAAGTGCGCTTGCAGCTTGAAGGCTTAACCGGGGATTTACAAAAGAACGTCAGGGCGCGCTTGTCCACCATTGGTACGGACGAGGTGTCGAGCGACGGGCGTTTCCAGGCGCGTGTTTCGCAGGCGATCAAAGAAGGCTTGCGTGCGCTGGGTTACTACGAACCCGAGATCGATTTTGAGTCCCGTCCTGCTCCGCCGCAGGGTGGCAGACCGGTGTTGATTGCCCATGTGAAACCGGGTGAGCCAGTGAAGATCGGCGGCAGCCACATCGTGGTCGAAGGCGCAGCTAAAAATGATGATGATTACAAAGCCTGGGTGAAACAGGGCACGCCGAAAGTCGGCACCCAACTGAATCACGGCGAATACGATAAATTTAAAAACGGCTTCTCCAGCCTGGCACTGCGTAATGGTTACTTCGACGGTGACTTTAAGCAAAGCCAGCTTGGCGTTTCGGTCGAAAGACGCGAAGCTTTCTGGGACATCGATTACGACAGCGGTCCACGCTACCGTTTTGGCGATGTCAGCTTCCAGGGCTCGCAAATCAACGAAGCCTATCTGCGTAATCTGGTGCCGTTTAAAAAAGGCGATCCCTATAGCTCGCGTGATTTAGCGGAGCTGAACCGTCGTTTATCCGCCACGGGCTGGTTTAACTCGGTGGTGGTGGCCCCGGAATTTGATAAAGGTCGCCAGACCAAAGTGCTGCCGCTCAATGCAGCCGTCTCGCCGCGCGTGGAAAACACCATTGAAGCCGGTGTGGGCTATTCCACCGACGTCGGGCCACGTTTGAAAGGCACCTGGAAAAAGCCGTGGATCAACAGCAGTGGCCACAGCCTGACCGCCAGCTCCTATATTTCTGCTCCCGAACAGCAGTTGGACCTCAGCTATAAAGTGCCGCTGTTAAAAAGCCCGCTGGAACAGTACTACACCTTCTCCGGCGGCCTGAAGCGCACCGATCTCAACGATACCAAAGCCGATACCACCACGCTGGGCGTCTCCCGCAACTGGGACAGCAGCTCCGGCTGGCAGCGCGCGGTTAATCTGAAATGGAGTCTCGACCACTTTACCCAAGGTAGCGTCACCAACACCACGATGCTGCTCTATCCGGGCGTGAGTTTGAGCCGCACGCGTTCGCGCGGTGGCCTGATGCCCACCTGGGGCGACTCGCAGCGTTACTCGGTGGATGTCTCTGATACCACCTGGGGTTCGGATGTTGACTTCCTGATCCTGCAGGCGCAAAACGTCTGGATCCGCATGCTGGGCGAGAAAAACCGCTTTGTGGTACGTGGCAATCTCGGCTGGATCGAAACCAACGACTTCGACAAAGTCCCGCCGGATCTGCGCTTCTTCGCCGGTGGCGATCGCAGTATTCGCGGCTACAAATACAAAGATGTCTCGCCGCGTGACAGCGACGGCAAATTGACCGGGGCCTCCAAAATGGCCACCGGCTCGCTGGAGTATCAATACAACGTGACCGGCAAATGGTGGGGCGCGGTGTTTGTCGATTCCGGTGAAGCGGTGAATGACATCAAACAGAGTGATTTCAAAACCGGCGCGGGTGTCGGCGTGCGCTGGGCTTCTCCTGTGGGGCCGATCAAATTCGATATCGCACGTCCAATTGGCGATGACAAGGAACACGGTTTGCAATTCTATGTAGGACTGGGGCCTGAACTATGAAGCTGTGGAAAAAGGTCCTGATTGGATTCGGTATTTTTCTGGTGGTGCTGTTTGGCAGCGTGGCGTTTCTGATTGGCACCACGCCGGGATTGCATCTGTTACTCAAAGGCGCCGATCGTTGGGTGCCGGGTTTATCGATTAACAAAGTCGAAGGCGGCTGGCGTGATCTCACGCTGAGCGGCGTGAAATATGAGATGCCAGGCGTGAGTGTCGACGCGGGGCGCTTCCACCTGGCGCTGAATCTCAATTGCCTGCTGCACTCCTCAGTCTGTGTCAACGACATTGGCTTGCAGGACGTCAGCGTGGTGGTCGATAGCAAGAAAATGGCCCCGCCCGCGGCTCCGCCTCCGCAAGAAGAGAGCGGCAGCACCAACCTGAGTACGCCATATCCGATCACCCTGAGCAAAGTTGGCCTGCATAACATCAACGTCAAAGTGGATGATACGGCGATCTCGCTGTTGGATTTCACCACCGGCCTTAACTGGCAGGGCCGTGCGCTGACGTTAACGCCAACGCATATTCAAAGCCTGCTGATTGCGCTGCCGAAAGCGGCGAAAGTGGTCGATGAGCAAGTGGTGCAGCCAAAAGTGCAGCAGCCGCAGCCAGATGAAAAGCCGCTGGGTGAAACCCTGCAAGAGATGTTTGCCAAACCGCTGCTGCCAGAATTGCCAGATTTCCAACTGCCGTTGGATATCACCGTACAGGAACTGCTTGGCGAGCAGTTGCGCCTGACCGGTGACACTGATGTCTCCATCACGCGTCTGTTGCTGAAAGCCAAAACCGCCGATCGCCATCTGCAACTGGAAACCTTTGACGTCGATTCACCGCAAGGGCAGGTTAACGCCAGCGGTGACGCGCAGCTGGCCGATAACTGGCCAGTGAACTTCACTCTCAATGGTTCCCTGAATCTTGACCCTATCAAGGGTGAGAAGATCAAAATGAACCTCAGCGGGGCGATGCGTGAAGAACTCAAGCTGGGGCTGAATCTCTCCGGACCGGTGCAGGCACAGCTGGATGCCGCTGCACAACCGGCGGTCGCCGGGTTACCGCTGTCACTCAAACTCACCAGTCCGCAACTGCGCTGGCCGTTGACTGGCCCGGTGCAGTATCAGGCCGATAACCTCGATTATCAGTTCAGAGGCAAAGCCACTGACTATGTGATGTCGCTGCGCACCGCCGTGAAGGGTGAAGGCGTGCCGCCTGCCACTCTGGCGCTGGACGGTAAAGGCAATGTGCAGCAGTTCAATCTTGATAAGCTGCGTATCGCGGCGCTACAGGGCAACGTGGATTTGACGGCGCTGGTGGACTGGAGCAAAGCCATCAGCTGGCGCAGTGAACTGACGCTGTCGGGTATCAACACTGCCAAACAGTATCCAGACTGGCCTGCCAAACTCGACGGCAAAATTGCCACGCGTGGCAGCCTGTATGGCGGTAGCTGGCAGCTCAGCGTGCCGCAGCTGGAGCTGAAGGGCAACGTGAAGCAGAACCTGGTCAGCGCGAAAGGTTCGCTCACTGGCAACAGCTACAACCAGTGGAAAATCCCCGGTATCAACATTGCGCTGGGCCGCAACCATCTGGATGTGAAGGGTGAACTGGGCGATGCACTCAATCTGGATGCCAACATTGATGCGCCGCAGTTGGACAACGCGCTGCCAGGTCTCGGTGGGGTGGCGAAAGGCACAGTAAAAGCGCGAGGAACCTTGAAGGCGCCGCAATTACTGGCGGACCTGACGGCAACCGGCTTACGCTGGCAGCAGTTGCATATTCAACGCGTGGCGCTGCAAGGTGATGTGAAATCCAGCGAGCAGATTGCCGGTAAGCTGCAACTGCGCGTCGAGCAACTGCAACAGGATGCGCTGAAGATCAACCTGCTGACGCTGAATGCCGACGGCAACGAGAAACAGCATCAGCTGAAGCTGAACGTACAAGGCGAGCCGGTTTCTGGTCAGTTGGCACTGAACGGCAGCTTTGATCGTCAAACCCAACGCTGGCAGGGCAATCTCAACAATACCCATTTTGACACGCCGGTGGGTGAATGGCGTCTGACGCGCGCCATGGCGATTGATTATCTCAACAGCAAGCAGACTGCGACTATCGGGCCTCACTGTTGGCAGAACCCGAATGCACAAGTCTGCGTCCCAGAACCGATTGAAGCAGGGCCAAGCGGTCATGCCCATGTGGTACTCAATCGCTTCGATTTGGCGATGATCAAACCCTTCCTCACCGATGCCACCAAGCTTAACGGCGTATTCAGCGGTGATGCGCGGGTGAACTGGACCGCCGATGGCGCGCTGCCTACTGGCACCGTATCGCTCAAAGGCAACGGGGTGAAAGTGGAGCAGGATGTGCAGGGCAACACGCTGCCAATTGCTTTCGATACGCTCAACCTCAATGCGGCGATGCGTAATGGACGGGCACAACTCGACTGGCTGATCCACATCGTTAACAACGGTCAGTTGAGCGGTAACGTGCAAATTGCCGATCCGCAAAACCGCCGATTGCTGTCAGGGAACGTGGGCATCAGCAATCTGTCACTGGCGATGTTCAACCCGGCGTTGATGCAGGGTGAGAAGATCAAAGGCAATCTCAACAGCAATCTGCGTCTGGGCGGTTCGTTGCAGCAGCCGCAGGTGTTTGGCCAGTTGGGATTGAGCGATGTGAATGTGCAGGCCAGCTTTATGCCGGTTTCGCTCACCTCCGCCAACCTGAATATGGTGTTTAACGGCATGAGCTCCACGCTCAACGGCCTGTTGCAAACCACGCAGGGCAACCTGAACCTGGGCGGTAATGCCGACTGGAGCCAACTGGATAACTGGCGTGCCCGTGTGACAGCCCAGGGCAGCCGTATCCGCGTAACGGTGCCGCCGATGGTACGTATGGATGTATCACCGGATCTGGTATTCGAGGCCACGCCAGCCGCGTTTAATCTTGATGGCAAGGTTGATATTCCCTGGGCGCGTATCACGGTGCAGGAAGTGCCAGAGAGCGCCACCGGTGTCTCTTCCGATGAGGTGATGCTGGATAAAGATTTGAAACCGATTCAGCCGAAGACTGCGGCGATTCCGATCAACAGCAACCTGGTGATCCACGTCGGCAACGATGTGCGTCTCTCTGCTTTTGGCCTGAAAGCCAAACTGAACGGCGATCTTAAACTGGTTCAGGATAAAAACGGCCTGGGCCTGAACGGGCAAATCAATATTCCGGATGGCCGTTTCCACGCCTATGGACAGGATTTGATTGTGCGCAAAGGGGAGCTGCAGTTTGCTGGACCACCGGATCAGCCGTATGTGAATCTAGAGGCGATACGTAATCCAGAGGCAACCGAAGATGATGTCACGGCCGGTATCCGTGTCACCGGCTTAGCGGATGAACCGAAAGTGGAGGTGTTCTCTGACCCTGCAATGTCGCAACAGGAAGCACTTTCTTACCTGTTACGCGGCCAGGGACTGAGCAGTGACGGTGACAGCAATGCATTAACTTCAGCACTTGTAGGGTTAGGGGTTGCACAAAGTGGTCAGGTTATGGGTAAAATCGGCGAGACATTCGGCGTAAGTAACCTTGCCCTTGATACCACCGGCGTGGGCGACAGCCAGCAGGTGCAGGTGAGTGGTTATGTACTGCCGGGTCTACAAGTAAAATACGGTGTCGGCATATTTGATTCACTGGCGACTTTAACCTTGCGTTATCGCCTGATGCCCAAACTCTATTTAGAAGCCGTGTCGGGTCTCGATCAGGCACTGGATTTGCTCTATCAGTTTGAGTTTTAGCAATGCGAATAATTGTCTACGGCAGTTTACGGCGCAAACAGGGAAACAGTCATTGGATGACGAATGCGCAATGGCTCGGCGACCATCAGATTGAAGGGTTTGATCTCTACAATCTGGGGCACTATCCGGGCGTGGTTGAGGGTGAGGGCAAGGTCTGTTGCGAGGTTTATCGCATTGATGCCAGCACGCTCGGCGAACTTGATGCCTTGCGCACCAAGAATGGCGAATACAAACGCCAACTTATCCAGACGCCTCACGGCAGTGCCTGGCTGTATGTGTATCAGCGTTCGATAGCTGGTCGCACCCGCATCGCGAGTGGTGACTGGCTAAAACGCGACGAGGATACCGAGGCATAAATAAAAACACCGTCCAATGGACGGTGTTTTTTTATCATCCGGTTGTGGCATTTGCACCCTACGTTGTAGGGTGCGCATGAATGCGCACCAGGAGTCGATTATTTCTTCTGAGCGCGCTCGAAAGAAGAGATGATTTCAGCTTTGGCCGCTTCTGCGTTGTCCCAGCCGTCAACCTTCACCCATTTGCCTTTTTCCAGGTCTTTGTAGTGCTCGAAGAAGTGGGTGATTTGCGCTTTCAGCAGTTCTGGCAGGTCGTTCACATCTTTGATGTGATCGTATTCTTTGCTCAGCTTGGTGTGCGGAACCGCAACCAGTTTGGCATCTTCACCAGACTCGTCGGTCATTTTCAGCACGCCAACTGGACGGCAGCGAATCACAGAACCCGGCACCAGCGGATACGGGGTTGGCACCAGCACGTCAACCGGATCACCATCCAGAGACAGGGTGTGGTTGATGTAACCGTAGTTGCACGGATAGAACATGGCGGTAGACATGAAACGGTCTACAAACAGGGCGCCAGACTCTTTGTCCACTTCATATTTGATCGGATCGGCGTTCGCTGGGATCTCGATAACGACATAGATATCTTCTGGCAGTTCTTTACCTGCAGGCACCTGGTTCAAACTCATCTGGCTTTCCTTCATTGGTCGTATGTTGAGTGACGGCTATTATAGCCAACTGACTCTGAAAGTATGCCCCCTTTTTGGCGTTTAGGAATGCTCCAACGGCCTACTTAGCGGTGACAAACAGCGAGACAATCCCCGCAGCAATCAGTGGTCCGACCGGGACACCACGGAAAAACGCCACGCCAATTACCGTGCCGATCAACAATCCACCAATCACCGATGGCTGCACACTCATAAAACTGACGCCACGACCGCCCAGCCAGGCGACAAACACCCCGACAATAATCGCCACAATCGATTGCCAGTTAGCAAAGGACTTTAGCAGTGACGAAGCCGGCAAAGTGCCGCTGGCCAGCGGTGCCATGACCGCCACAGTCAGGATAATGATACCGATCTGAATCCCCTGTTTTTCCACATACGGAAAGAACTGCGACAGCGGCGTGAGTTTGATGGCGAGTAAGATCAGAATCGAGATAGTGACAGCGCTGTTGTGCACGAAATAGCTGAGAACGGCGAGGCAAACCAGAATGATGGTAGAGGCATAAGCAGCCATGATTTCTCCCTGTAGATGGATGGGTGCGCGGATCAGTGCCCGCGCTGACGTTTTTTTAACGCCCCCATTTATCAACAATCATCGGGATTGGCGCAACTGCCTTTGTTGATTGATTGCAACATTAATGCCTGATTACGCACCAGGTTGACCCCTTGCGCACCCACGGAGAGAGCCGCCATGCTGCCCTGGCTGCTCAGGAAATAGCTGCGGCTGGCATCCATCCAGCTGTCGCGGTATGTCAGCCACGCACGCTGGGCAGTGCGTAATTTGTCTTTAGCGTCACCGATTAATTTTTTCATTGCCTGGTTGTACTGGACATTCATCTCTTTATCCCAGGACTTATTGGCCGCGCTGTAGCACTGTGACATGCCCGCGGTAGACGATTCCTTGTTCAGACACTGTTGTAGCTGCTTATCCAGCGGATGGGTTTGCGCCAGCGCCATTCCCGAGGTGCAAAAGCAGGCGAGCAAAAGCCATTTTTTCATCGATTTATCCCTTCATTTTTTTACGGTCAAACGTAATTCATGGTGAAGAGTAGGGGATTGCCAGCCGAATGACTATCAACTCTGGATAAAGTTTCTGTGATCAACTGCCGATAATCTCTCCGTTTTAGGGCCAGTGGAGTTCTGCCTTTTTCCATACACACGGGAATGATCATGATCAGACAACTATCAATACGTACCGCTTTGCTTGCGTTGTTGGCCATCATGACGGTGATGCTGTTAGCCGTCAGCGCCATGGGTATTTATGCCATTAACGCTGGGAATCAATCACTGGACGCGTTAAACCGCATCCAGGGAATTGAGCTGAACAAGTTGTATCAAAGCCGCTCTGAACTGATGCGTGCACGCGCCAATGCGGCGTTGGCGGTACGCAAAATCGAAATTGGTTTGTTGGACGACGGCACGAAAGTGACCAATCAAGCGCAGGCCGCTGTGGATAGCTCACACGCCTTACTGAAAGCCTTTGTCGATGCGGGCACGGTCACCGCTCAGGGGAAAACCTTGGCGGACGCCGTTGTCGCCACTTATGCCATCTACGACAAAGAGGGCATCACGCCGATGATGGATGCTCTGAAAAAGCAGTATACCGATGAGTATTATCAGGTGCTGGAAGGGAAGCAGTCGCAGCTCGCGGCCAACTACTCGAAAGCGGTGAATGATTTCAGCCAGTATGCCGATCAAGTCTCCGCTGCGCGTTTGCAGCAAGCGGCAGAGAACGAAGTGCAGATGAAAGTGATGATTGGCGTGGTGATGGCGCTGACGCTGCTGCTAATCGTGCTGGCCTGGCAGCTGTTACGCCGCTCGTTACTGCGTCCTCTCGACAGCGCCATTGCGCATCTGGAGCAGATTGCGGCAGGCGATCTTTCACAGCCGTTACCCGCTGCGGGCAGCAATGAAATTGGCCGTCTTAATCAGGCACTGTCCGATATGCAGCTGGCGTTGCGTGATTCCGTCAGTCAGGTGCGTGAAGCCAGCTTGCAGATTGATGTGGGCAGCCGTGAACTGGCGGCAGGCACCGTGCATTTGTCACAGCGCACTGAAGAGTCGGCGGCGTCGCTGGAGCAGACGGCGGCCAGCATGGAGCAGCTCACTGCAACGGTACGTCTCAATGCCAGCAACGCGCAGCAGGCGAACCAGCTAGCCAGCAATGTCTCAACCAGCGCGGATCGCGGTGCCGAAGTGGTGGGCTACGTGATGGAGAAGATGCAGGAGATCACGCAAAGCTCTAACCGCATCGGCGATATTCTTAGCGTTATCGACGGCATTGCTTTCCAGACCAATATCCTAGCGCTTAACGCATCGGTTGAAGCGGCACGAGCCGGGGAGCAGGGGCGTGGTTTTGCCGTGGTCGCTAACGAAGTGCGCACCCTGGCAGGGCGCAGTGCCACCGCCGCGAAAGAGATCCGCGAGCTAATCAGTGAATCCCAGACGCGCGTCAAAGAGGGCAGCGACATGGCTACGCGTGCGGGTGAAACCATGGATGAGATCTCCACTGAAGTGATGCGCGTGACGTCACTGATGAAAGAGATTTCAATTGCCTCAGAAGAGCAGAGTCGTGGCATTGAGCAGGTGAATCAGGCGGTGACGCAGATGGATGAAGCCGCGCAGCAGAACGCCGCGCTGGTGGAAGAAGCCAGCGCCGCCACCCAGTCACTGGAAGCGCAGTCACAGCAGTTGCAGGAGTCGATGGCGCAGTTCCGCGTGGTCGCCGCGTAATCAGGTGGCAACGTGCTTATGGCACGTTGCCACTCTTACCTTCAGAAAAGCGCAGGATCATCTCGGCTAATCGGTCATCTTCAGCCAGAAAATAGGCGGCAGAGATATCCAGCGCCTTCGCCAGTAATTGCAGTGTCAGCAAATCGGGCTGATGCACCCCCACTTCATAGCGATTGATACGCGCGCTGGCGGAAAACTCTTCTATCCCTGCTGCAATTCCCAACCTTTTTTGCGACAAATTCTTAGCGAGACGCGCATGTTTCAGGCGTCTACAGAAGGTGTCTTGCAGGGATGAGGTTGGTTTCATGACTACGAGAATCGTAGATTTACTGCTTGTCAGATACTACGAGTAACGTAGTATCGTTAAGTGAACCTATAACGATAACTAAGGAGAGTGACGTGGGTGAAAGCAAGCAGGACTGGCATCAGGCCGATATTATTGCCGCCTTACGAAAGAAAGGGACTTCATTAGCTGCGGTGTCCCGCGAGGCGGGTTTGTGCTCAACGACGCTGGCCAATGCCTTAACGCGATCGTGGCCGAAAGGTGAGTGGCTGATTGCTGAAGCTATTGGTGTGGCACCGAATGAGATATGGCCAAGCCGATACTACTCACCACAAGGTGAGCTGATTGACCGTCAGGCAAAAAGACGAAAGATGAAATGAGTCAACAAAAAGCCCGCTACATTGAGCGGGCTTTTTCACATCAAAACAACTTACGCGTGGCTGTCCGGGAATTCACGGATGAAGCGCTCAACGTCATCGACCATCGCATCGTTGCCGCAGAAGAACGGGCAACGCTGGTGCAGCGTTTCAGGCTGAATGTCGAGGATACGATGCTCACCGTCACTGGCTTTACCGCCGGCCTGTTCCGCCAGGAACGCCATTGGGTTGCACTCATACAGCAGACGCAGCTTGCCTTTCGGGTGGCTGGCGGTGCTTGGATAGAGATAGATGCCGCCTTTCAGCAGGTTACGGTGGAAGTCTGCCACCAGTGAACCGATGTAGCGCGACGTGTACGGGCGCTTGGTCGCTACATCTTCTTCCTGACAGAATTTCAGGTATTTCTTCACGCCCTGTGGGAAGCGAATGTAGTTACCTTCGTTGATCGAGTAGGTATAACCTTTCTCTGGGAAGGTCATGCGCTCGTGGCTCAGGCAGAACACGCCGAGAGACGGATCGTAGGTAAACGCATGCACGCCCACACCGGTGGTGTAAACCATCATGGTGGAAGAGCCGTACACCACATAACCGGCGGCGACTTGCTTGTTGCCCGGCTGCATGAAGTCCGCTTCGGTGATCGGGGTACCCGGCTCACTGATGCGGTGATAGATAGAGAAAATGGTACCAACGGAAACGTTAACGTCGATGTTTGAAGAACCATCCAGTGGGTCCATCAACACCACGTATTTACCGTCCTCTGAACCTTCAAAGATGACAAACTCATCTTCTTCTTCAGAAGCGATACCGGCAACCACGCCACGCGCTTTCAGGGCAGCTTTCAGTTTTTCATTCGCGAACAGGTCCAGCTTCATCTGCTGTTCACCCTGCACGTTTTCCACGCCGCTGGCACCTAGAATATCCACCAGACCCGCTTTGTTGATGTCGCGGTGGATAATCTTAGCCCCAAGCTTGATGGAGGAAATCAGCGCCGTCAGTTCACCTGTGGCGTGAGGAAAGTCGTGTTGCTTCTCGACGATGAATTCGCCTAACGTTTTCATAACACATTCCCTGAATCTACGGTGGAGTGGCAGCAGCTGTAACACGCTACCAACGTATGAGCGCAGTTTAGCCGATTGAACTTTAAAAACCATAGTCCTAATCCGTTTCTTCCCACTCTGCTCGGGGTTACACTGTGCGCCGAACTTTTGAGTAATGGGTCTCTTTATGCGTATTCACATCCTTGGGATTTGTGGCACTTTCATGGGCGGACTGGCGATGCTCGCCCGTTCACTGGGACACGAAGTGACCGGTTCAGACGCCAATGTCTACCCGCCGATGAGCACCTTGCTGGAGCAGCAAGGCATTGAATTGACAGAAGGTTATGATGCCAGTCAGCTTGTTCCGCAGCCGGATTTAGTGATCATTGGCAACGCCATGACGCGCGGCAATCCGTGTGTGGAAGCGGTACTGGAACGCAACATTCCGTACCTGTCAGGCCCACAGTGGCTGCACGATTTCGTGCTGCGCGATCGTTGGGTGTTGGCTGTGGCGGGCACCCACGGAAAAACCACCACCGCAGGCATGGCAGCGTGGATTCTGGAGGCCTGTGGCCTTGAGCCGGGCTTTATCATCGGTGGTGTGCCAGGAAACTTCGACGTTTCGGCAAAATTAGGAAAAAGTCCATTCTTCGTCATTGAGGCGGATGAGTACGACAGCGCGTTCTTCGACAAACGTTCTAAGTTTGTCCATTACTGCCCGCGCACCCTGATCCTCAACAATCTCGAATTCGATCACGCCGATATCTTTGACGATCTGCGTGCGATCCAGAAACAGTTCCACCACCTGATTCGTATCGTGCCGGGACAGGGTAAGATCCTGCTGCCAGAGCACGATCACAATCTCAAGCAGGTGATGGCGATGGGCTGCTGGAGCGAGCAGGAAACCGTGGGCGACAACGGCCACTGGCAGGCGAAGAAATTGACGCCGGACTCATCGCACTGGGAAATCTGGCTCGACGGCGAGAAAGTCGGCGAAGTGAACTGGGCGCTGGTGGGCGAACACAACATGCACAACGGGCTGATGGCGGTTGCCGCCGCTCGTCACGTGGGCGTGAAACCCGTGGATGCAGGTGAAGCGCTCAGCAGCTTTATCAATGCACGACGTCGCCTGGAACTGCGTGGTGAGGCGAATGGCATCAAGGTGTACGATGACTTTGCACACCACCCCACGGCGATTCACGCCACGCTGGCGGCGCTGCGCAGTAAAGTCGGTGGCACGGCGCGCATTCTGGCAGTGCTGGAGCCACGCTCTAACACCATGAAGATGGGCGTCAGTAAAAACGATTTGGCACCGTCACTGGGCCGTGCTGATAAAGTGTTCCTGTTCCAGCCACATCATATTCCGTGGCAGGTGTCGGATGTGGCGGAAGCCTGTGTCCAGCCAGCCAAGTGGAGCGCGGATATCGATACGCTGGTAGAGATGGTGGCGAAAGAAGCCCAGCCAGGAGATTCCATTCTGGTGATGAGTAACGGCGGCTTTGGTGGTATTCATCAGAAACTGCTGGAGCGATTGGGGCGTTAAGTTTGCGGTGGCCATAAATGGCCACCCTACAAGGTATGCAATCTCATTGCAGGGTCGCCAATCAAGGTGTGCAATCTCATTGTAGGGTCGCCATTCATGGCGACCTTTTTAATGAGCGCAGCGGACCTACGCTTCTGCCAACTCGCGCAGATACTGGAAAATCTGACGGGCTGATTTAACCGGCTTGTTCGCGGCTTTCTCTTTCTGCGCATTACGGATCATGCTGCGCAACTGCTGACGGTCAGCGTCTGGATAGAGGGCAATCACCTCTGCCACGGCGTCATCGCCTTTCTCAATCAAACGATCGCGCAACTGCTCGAGTTTATGGAACAGCGCAACCTGCTGGTTGTGGCGGTTCTTCAGCTTATCCAGCGCCTGACGGATCGGATCTTCATCGCGCGCGCGCAACATCTTACCGATCAGCTGCAACTGGCGGCGACGGCCTTCCTTCTTAATGCGCTGTGCCAGTTCAATGGCGGCACGCAGATCTTCGTCGAGGGGGATCTTATCGAGGGAGTTTTTCCCTAAATCCACTAACTCGGCACCGAGGCGTTTTAGCTCTTCGGCGTCGCGTTTAATTTCGCTTTTACTGACCCAGATAATCTCATCGTCTTCATCTTCTTCGTTTTGATTATCCGGCACATCGTCGAGCCAGTCATCGGGCTGCTTGGTCATCTCTTGGCTCCCTAAAAAAAAGAGGCTAATCCTACCAGTTTATCGGGCGACTGCGAAATTGTTCTCTGAGTCTGATAGACTCAATAAATTCATACTTAAGATTAGACGGCAGGTCGATGAACGTATCTACTCAGGTTGCAGAACAACGTAAAGTGTTAGAACAGGCTGTCGCGCAGGCGCTGGAACTGGCGAAAGCCAGCACCGATGGTGCAGAAGTGGCGGTCACTAAAACCACCGGCATCGGCGTCAGCACCCGCTACGGCGAAGTCGAAAACGTCGAATTCAACAGCGATGGTGCGCTCGGCATCACCGTCTATCATCAAAACCGAAAAGGCAGTGCTTCCTCAACCGACCTTAGCCCGGATGCGATTAAACGCACCGTGCAGGCGGCGATCGATATTGCCCGTTACACCTCTGTTGATCCTTTTGGTGCCCCCGCCGATCCCGATCTGCTGGCCTTTGAAGCGCCGGATCTTGATCTCTACCATCCGTGGGAGATCGATGCCGATCGCGCTATCGAACTGGCCGCTCAGGCGGAACAAGCGTCACTGCAGGCGGATAAGCGCATCACCAATACCGAAGGCGGCAGCTTTAACAGCCATGTCGGCATCAAAGTGTTTGGTAACAGCCACGGCATGCTGCAAAGCTACTGCTCAAGCCGTCATTCACTCTCCAGCTGCGTGATTGCAGAGCAAGATGGCGACATGGAGCGTGACTACGCTTACACCATTGGTCGCTCAATGGACGACCTGAAAAGCGCGGAATGGGTGGGGCAGGAGTGTGCGCGTCGCGTGTTGTCACGTTTAGCGCCGCGTAAGCTGTCGACCATGAAAGCACCGGTGATCTTCGCGCCAGAAGTGGCGACTGGTCTGTTTGGTCATCTGGTGGGCATGATCAGCGGCGGCAGCGTTTATCGCAAATCGACCTTCCTGCTGGATTCACTGGGCAAACAGATTCTGCCGGAATGGCTGACCATCGAAGAGAAACCGCATCTGCTGAAAGGGCTGGCTTCCACGCCGTTCGACAGCGAAGGTGTGCGCACTCAGGCGCGTGACATCATTAAAGATGGCGTACTGCAAAACTGGCTCTTGACCAGCTATTCAGCGCGCAAGCTTGGCTTGCAGAGCACCGGTCACGCGGGCGGCATCCATAACTGGCGCATTGCAGGCCAGGGCCACAGCTTTGAGGATCTGTTGAAGCAGATGGGCCGTGGTTTAGTGGTCACCGAAATGATGGGTTCCAGCGTGAGTGCCATGACAGGCGACTACTCGCGCGGCGCGTCAGGCTTCTGGGTGGAAAACGGTGAAATCCAATATCCTGTGAGCGAGATCACAATTGCGGGCAACCTGAAAGACATGTGGCTCAATATGGTAACCCTCGGTAACGACATTGAAACGCGCAGCAATATACAATGCGGGTCGGTGCTGCTGCCGGAGATGAAAATCGCCGGACAATAAAACATCGCTTCCTGAAAGCAGCCCACGAGGCTGCTTTTTTATTAGCCCGACAATAATAAAAGGATATACCGATGCGTAAGCATGTGATTGCAATGTTGTCTCTCTCGCTGTTGTTCTCCTCGGCTAGCGTTTTTGCCGCTGACCTGGAGAAAGATATGGATACGCTGAAAGATGGTCTGAGCGTGGTGAAAAAAACCTCCGATGCTCAGGAAATGCAAACTGCACTCGGCAAGATGCGCCAGGCGGCGGAGGATGCGAAAAAATCCACCCCGGAGAAACTGGAAGGTCAGTCGGCTGACAGCGCTCAGATTAAGGATTATCACGCCGGTCTGGATTCGTTGATTGCGCAGATTGATGTCGTTGACCAGTTAGCCAAAGCCAACAAACTGGACGAGGCTAAAACGGAAGCGAAGAAACTGGAAGATATTCGCAACGCCAACCATAAGAAATTCCGCTGATAAACCTGGCCAGCCCTCTGCTGGCCTTATTCCCTTCGCTCACCTCGCCGTAATTATTCGCCTTATTCCATCACATCACCGCATTTTGTGACCTGTTTCGCACAGTTCGTGCGTACTGCGATCTGGCGCACACTCAGCCGTGGGATTTCCACTTAAAGGTGGAAAAGATGCGTCTCCACAGCGGCCAGCGGAAAGCGTAATTTCTTTTCAACGCGAATTATCTCTAATTGTCCGCAGTAAACAGGAGTAACAAGGTGAGGAGTGAAGCTGTCCCACTGAAGCAAAGTACGCCGGAAGCCATTCAGGCGTTGGCGGATAACGTGATGAAGCAAATTGCGGCGATCTACACCGCTCACCAGATTGAAGCCAATGCGGTTCAGCAGCAGATGCTGGCTTCACATGTGCGAGCCATGGCCGGGCGCTCCCTCACGGGTGAGGCGCTGCCAGAGGTAGAAGCCGAGCTGTTTGAAGATATCTCGCCAGACACCATGGCGCTGGCGCAGCAGGTGGTGGATCTGTTTGGCAATCTGCCTAAAGAAGAAGCCTGGCTACTTTCGGTGCATATCGAAGTGGCGAAATCGAACGAATCTTGAATTGAGAGGAATTGAACATGGTAACTGTCGTCATTGGTGATCGTCTGGGTAAAGGCCAGAAAGTCGCAGCCGGTATTGAGAAAGCAGGCGGACGTGCCGTCGTGGTACCGGGCGTCGCGGCAGACATGAAGCTGGGCGATGTGATGAAAGCGGAAAACGCTGACTTCGGCATCTCTTTCTGCGGCAGCGGCGGTGCGGGTGCCATCACTGCACAGAATAAATACGGCTACAAAGCGAAACACGGCATGCGTTCCATCGATGAGGGCGTCACGGCCATCAACGAAGGCGCCACCGTACTGGGCTTCGGCTTTATGGATAAAGAAGAGCTGGGTGAACGTCTGGTGCAGGCGTGGAACAAGAAGCACGGCAGCTAAGCATGAAACAGCAATATGACACTCAGGTCACGGTGCAGGGCAAAGGCGACAGCAAAGCAAAAGCCTTTGCCGATGCACTGAGCAAGGTGCAGCAGCAAGTGCTGCGCACCAGTCAAAAGATTCTGTTGCGCATTGAACCCATAGATGTGCGGGTGCTGCGCGCGCAGGAGAGCGTACGCACAGAGAAGTTCTTGTTCTTCTTTCTGGCGCGCGAACGACGGAACTACAGCGTCGAGCTGGAAATTACCGTCAGCGTCACCGTGATCGATACCGACAAGGTGGATTTCATCGCGACGAAATAAAAACGACAACAAAGGGTACAACAACATGTTTCTGATCATTTTGTTTAAGTCGTTGATCATAGGTGGATTGGTTGGCGTTGGGGTAGGAGCGGGCGCAGCGCGCATGTTCCACGCACCGACCACGCAGGGTATGGGCGCATTTCGTACCTTGGGTGAACTCAATTCCTGCGAAGGCGATCCTGCATCGCACTTCTCCTTTGGTCTTGGCTTCTTCTTTAACGCCTGGGCATCGTCAGTGGCTGCGGGTTCCTTCACACAGGACGTTGACCACCGCATTATTCCCAACTGGGGCGCGGCAGCGTTGATGGTGAAAAATCGTAACCTCGCCGAAACCCTGCACAACCCGAAACGCATGGCGATTGCCTGCGGCATCATCGGCATGATCGTAGTGGCATTCCTCAACAGTACCGCTTCTGCGGTGCCCGCGGCATTGCAGGTCACGGCGGTCAAAGTCTTAGTCCCCGCCGCGAACCTGCTGGTGAACACCGTGATGCCAGTGATCTTCTGGCTGGCGGCGATTGATGCCGGTAAGAAATCAGGTTTCTGGGCGACCATTTTTGGCGGTCTGGCGCAGTTGATCATGGGTAACGCAGTACCGGGCTTGGTGCTGGGCATTCTGATCGGTAAAGGCGTGGAAGAGAGCGGCTGGAACAAGGTCACCAAAGTGATGATGTTCGCTATCGTGCTGCTGTTTGCCTTGAGCGGCTTCTTCCGCGGCTTCGACATGAAGCTGCTGCAATCCTTCCAACTGGGCATCCCAGGCTGGCTGGACATGATCCACAACAGCCTGAGCGGCAAATAAGGAGCCTTGAGAATGAACGAGACCGAAAACAAAGGGTTCTGGTATGCCGACTGGTCGTTCCCGATCTTTGTTGGCCTGCTGTCTGCGGGTGTGTTTGCCGGTACGCATATGTACTACCTGTACGGTATTGGCGCGTTTAACGAAGTCGCGTTTGTGTCGATGCTGCGTTCGGGTATGGAAACCGGCGTGTATGGCGCAGTGGCGGCATTTGGTGCCAGTTTCTTGTTTGCCCGCATCATCGAAGGTTCGCTGGTGGGGATCCTCGATATTGGTGGCGCAATCCAGACCGGCGTTGGCCTGGGCGTTCCGGCGCTGCTGCTCGGGGCAGGGATTGTGTTCCCGGTGGCCAACTTCGCCGCTTCACTGGCAACGGGCCTGGTGGTGGGGTTAGCCATTGGTTATCTGATTATCCTGGCGCGTAAGTTCACCATTAATCAGAGCGATTCCACCTACGGTGCGGACGTGATGATGGGCGCAGGTAATGCCTCCGGTCGCTTCCTTGGGCCGTTGATCATTCTCTCTGCGATGGCCGCATCGATTCCAATCGGTCTTGGTTCGCTGGTGGGTGCGCTGCTGTTTTATCTCTGGAACAAACCGATCACCGGTGGTGCGATTCTCGGTGCCATGGTGTTAGGCGCGATGTTCCCGATTTCGTTGTGATTTTTTGTGTGACCAGGTCGCCATTAATGGCGACCCTACAACGGCTCGGCGCGGTTTGTAGGGTCGGCAGTCAATTGCGGCTAGTGTTTTGTAGGGTGCGCATTAATGCGCACCTGGCTAAGGAGTTCGCATGTTTGATCTGATTCTGCGCCGCGCGCGTCTGTGCGACGAACAGCTGGTGGATATTGCCATCCAGCACGGCAAAATTGCTGCTGTAGGCGAGGTCAGCGGCCCAGCCCAGCAGGAGCGCGATCTGGCAGGGCGTTACTATGTCAGCGCAGGCTGGATCGACAGCCACGTACACTGCTACCCCAAATCCCCGATATACCATGATGAAGCTGATGCGATTGGTGTGGCGCAGGGCGTCACCACGGTTGTCGATGCGGGCAGCACCGGCGCGGATCATATCGACGATTTCTATCAGCTCACCCGTTCTGCCACCACTGAAGTACGTGCGCTGATCAACATCTCGCGCACCGGCATCATCACCCAGAACGAACTGGCGGATATGACGCAGATCGATGGCGAAGCGGTGGTGCAGGCGGTGAAACGCCGTCCAGACTTTATCGTGGGCCTGAAAGCGCGCATGAGCAGCAGCGTGGTGGGTGAAAACGGCATCCAGCCGCTGATTCGTGCCAAAGCCATTCAGCAGGCGGCCGGTAATTTGCCATTGATGGTGCATATCGGGAATAACCCACCGGTGCTGGAAGAGATCGCCGATCTGCTGACCTCCGGTGACATCATCACCCACTGCTTCAATGGCAAACCGAACCGCATCCTGTCGCCGCAAGGTGAACTGAAAGCGGCGGTAAAAAATGCCATCGCGCGTGGCGTGAAGCTGGACATCGGTCACGGCAGTGCCAGCTTCAGTTTTGAAGTGGCGCGCCAGGCCATCGCGCAGGGCATTCTGCCTGACACCATCAGCTCGGACATCTATTGTCGCAACCGCATCAACGGGCCGGTACACAGCCTGGCGCACGTGATGTCGAAATTCTTCAGTATCGGTATGACCTTGCCGCAGATTATTGACTGCGTCACGGTGAACGCCGCGGCTGGCCTGCGCTTAGCAGGCAAAGGGCGCTTAACCGCTGGTTATGACGCCGACCTGACCATTTTTACCGTCAAAGAGGAAGCCCGCCCGTTCGTCGATGCTGAAGGCGAACGGGTTCTGGGTGAGCAACATTTGCTGCCGCTGGCCGTGGTTGTCGCGGGTGAGTGGCATCTGACTGATGAAGGGAAAACCAATCATGTCTTCGATTTATGAAAAATATGACCTGAAACAGGTCATCAATGCCTCCGGTCGTATGACCATTCTTGGGGTTTCTACCCCGTCTGCTGATGTGGTGGACACGGTCAGCTACGGTCTGAATCACTACTTCGAGATCAAAGATCTGGTCAACAAGACCGGCGCGTACATCGCGAAATTGCTGGAGGTCGAGAATGCGGTAGTGGTGTCGTGCGCCTCTGCCGGTATCGCGCAAAGCGTGGCGGCGGTGATCGTCAAAGATAACGACTGGCTGCTGGATAACCTGCACGCTGCGCCGCTGACCGTGCCGCACGATATCGTGGTGCCAAAAGGCCACAACGTGAATTTTGGTGCTCCGGTGGGTGCGATGGTAGCACTGGGCGGTGGACGCCTGATTGAAGCCGGTTACAGCAATGAGTGCTCGCCAGAACAGCTGGCGGCAGCCATCACGCCGACCACGGCAGCGCTGCTGTACATCAAGTCACACCACTGTGTGCAGAAAAGCCACCTCGGCGTTGAGCAGGCGGCGGTTGTTGCGCGTAAGCACGGTATTCCATTGATCGTGGATGCGGCGGCGGAAGAGGATCTGCAATGCTACTACCAGATGGGTGCCGATCTGGTGATCTACAGCGGTGCGAAAGCGATTGAAGGACCCACCAGCGGCTTAGTGATTGGCCGCACCCAGTACGTTGAATGGGTAAAACGCCAGAGCAACGGCATTGGCCGTGCAATGAAAGTGGGCAAAGAGGGTATTCTTGGCCTGACGCAAGCGATTGAAAACTATCTGGTACAGCCGAAAACCACCGGTGCCGAAATGGTCGCCAATATGACGCCGTTTATCGACCATCTCAATGGGATAAATGGCGTGACCGCCCGCGTGGTGTGGGATGCGGCAGGACGTGATATCGCTCGTGCGGAAATCAAGTTCGATGAATCGGTCACGGGCTGGCCCACTGGCGAACTGGTGCAGGCGCTGAAAACCGGCGACATCGCCATCTATTTCCGTGGCTACAAAGCCAATGAAGGCATCATTGAAGCCGATGTGCGCAGCGTGAGCGCCGACCAGCTACACATCATCTTTAGCCGTATCCAGGCGTTAATCAGCGGAGGAAAACGCGCATGAGTCTGAACCCTAATTTCTATCAGGACCGTCTGTGCCTCAACGTGCTGGCGGGTTCAAAGCAGAATGCCAAAGAGATTTGGCAGGCAGCGGAAGGCCATGTGCTGGTGGGTGTGCTGTCAAAAAACTACGCCAGCAACGAAGAAGCGATTGCCGATATGCGCGAGTATGCGGCGCTGATCGATAACGCACTGTCCGTGGGTCTGGGCGCGGGCGATCCGAATCAGTCGGCGATGGTGAGTGAAATCTCTGCGGTGCTGCAACCGCAGCACGTCAACCAGGTGTTTACCGGTGTGGCAACCAGCCGTGCGCTATTGGGCCAGAACCAAACCGTCGTGAATGGATTGATCTCACCGACCGGCACGCCGGGTTTGGTGAAGATCTCCACCGGGCCGCGCAGTTCGCAGGTTGAAGATGCGATTGTGCCAATCGACAGCGCGATTGCCATGCTGCAAGACATGGGTGGCAGCTCAGTGAAATACTTCCCCATGGGCGGTTTGAAAGCGGTGAATGAGTATCGCGCGGTGGCGGAAGCCTGTGCGCGTCACGACTTCTGGCTGGAACCGACTGGCGGCATCGATCTCAATAATTTCGAAGCCATTGTGCAGATTGCGCTCGATGCAGGCGTAAGCAAAGTTATCCCGCACGTCTATAGTTCGATTATCGATAGCGCGACCGGCGACACACGCATTGACGATGTGCGTCAGCTTCTGGCAACGTGCAAAAAATTGCTGTAACACATCAGTACAGGTGAGGCTCCGTGAGATTTCCCAATCAGCGACTGGCACAACTTTTCGCTGCGCTACAAAACGAAACGCTGCCGCAGGATGAGCTGGCGCGCCGCTTTTCTGTTTCCACGCGCACGGTGCGCACCGATATCACCGCGCTGAATGCGCTGCTGGAGCAACACGGCGCGCAGTTCGTGCTGGCGCGCGGCGCGGGCTATCAACTGAAGATTGACGACGTGGTGCGTTTCGACCGCTTGCAGGAAGAGAGCGCCGCGCCATTGCGCGTGCCGCGCACTTCGCAGGACCGCGTGCGTTATCTGCTGACGCGTTTCCTCACCGCCGCCTATTCCCTCAAGCTGGAAGATTTGTCGGAAGAGTGGTTTGTCAGCCGCGCGACCTTACAAAGTGATATGGCGGAAGTGCGTGAATGGCTCGGCCGCTATCATCTCAACATCGAAACCAAACCGCGTTACGGCATGAAGCTGTTTGGCAGCGAGGCGGCGATCCGCACCTGCCTGACGGATTTACTCTGGCAGATCGATCAGGTGACGCCAGACAGCCCGCTGTTGACGGTGGAAGCACTGCACAGCGGCATGCTGGATCAGTTAAAGCCACTGCTGGAACACTGCTTCGCTCAGCATGCGATTCGCCTTAGTGATGAGGGGGAACGCTATCTGCAAATCTACTGCGCCGTGGCGATACGCCGCATCAGCGAGGGTTTTCCACTTAACGATCCCGGTGCAGAAGATGTCGGTGATGAAGTGCGTGAAGCGGCGCAGGATTTAGTGAACCTGATGCGGCCGCTGGTGGGCAAACCGATCTCGCAGGCGGAAGAAAACTGGCTGCGCGTCAATATTGCCGCGCGCCAGATCCAGGCATTAGCGCCCAGCACCATCAATGCGGATGACGCCGATGCGCTGGTCGATTACCTGCTGAATTACATCAACACCCATTACAACTACCGGCTCCAGCAGGATGAACAACTGCGCGCCGATCTGCTCACCCATATCAAGACCATGATCACTCGGGTGCGCTACCAAATCCATATTCCGAATCCCTTGCTGAGCAACATCAAACAGCACTATCCAATGGCGTATGACGTAACGCTAGCGGCGGTGACCAGCTGGGGCAAGTACACGCCTTACAGCATCAGCGAAAATGAAATCGGTTTCCTGGTGCTGCACATCGGTGTGGGGCTGGAACGGCACTACGATGTCGGTTATCAGCGCCATCCGCAGGTGCTGCTGGTGTGTGACAGCGGCAACTCCACGCTGCGCATGATTGAGGCGCTGCTGCTGCGCAAATATCCGCAATTAGTGGTCACGGCGCGTTTGTCGCAGCGTGATTATGAGATGCGCGCGCACATTGACGAAGACTTCGTGATTTCGACCGCGCGTCTCAGCGAGAAGAACAAGCCGATTGTGGTGATGTCGCCGTTCCCGACTGAGTTCCAGCTTGAGCAGTTGGGTAAGCTGGTGCTGGTGGATCGCACCCGTCCGTACATGCTGGAGAAGTACTTCGATGCGCAGCACTTTATGGTGCTGGATAAGCCGATGTCACAGTCGGCGCTGTTCGGTGTGTTGTGCGAGCAGCTGGAGCGGGAAGGGTATGTGGATGCCGATTTTTATCCATCGGTTGAAGAGCGCGAAGCGATAGTCAGCACGCTGCTTGGCGAAGGTATCGCGCTGCCGCACTCGCTGGGATTACTGGCGAAGAAAACCGTGGTCTACACCGTGCTGGCACCGCATGGCGTGAGCTGGGGTGATGAAACGGCATCGGTGATTTTCCTGCTGGCGATCAGCAAAAGCGAATACGAAGAGGCGATGGCGATTTACGATCTGTTCGTGACCTTTCTGCGCGAAAGGGCGACCGCACGACTGCGGGATTGTGGCGATTTCGTCAGTTTTAAAGCGGTGGCGATAGATTGTTTGAGCAGGATGTGAGGGGGCGGTGGTCTTTCACCCTCACCCTAACCCTCTCCCGCAAGCGGGCGAGGGAATGTTTAGGGGGCGCACCGTTATCACTCCAGTGCTGGGTCGGCCCCCTCTCCCGCTTGCGGGAGAGGGCTGGGGTGAGGAAGTCAGCTAGCACCACCCTAACTGCGCTTTGCCAGCAACCGCGGGATCTCACGCAAGCACCACGCCTTGGCTTCACCCATACTGTCGCGGCGCCACGCCATGATAATATCCACTTCACGCGTATATTCGGCACTGACCACTCGCAGACGCCCTTCGGCGATATCTTGCTCCACCATCGGGTAGGGCATGGTAGCGACACCCAATCCTGCCAGCAGCGCACGGCGTTTGTCGTCCATGCTGCTGACTGTCAATCGCTGCTGTTTATCCAGCAACTGCACGGTTAAAACCGGACGCTCGCGCGCGGTATCCGCTACGGCAATACCGCGATACTTCACGCGGGTCACTTCGGACAGCGGCTCGGCTTCCTGATGAATCGGATGATTCGGACTCGCCACGTACACGCTCATGATGCTGTACAGTTTGCGGGTGTTGATTTCGGTCGAGGCGCGAAAATGCATATCTGGCGCAATCACGATATCGGCGCGGCCCTGTTCCAGACGCTCCCACGCGCCCGCCAGCACTTCAGTGACCAGCGAAATCTGCGTATTGGCTTTTTCCGCCAGTTTCTCGACGATGGGGAACAGCAGATTGGTGGGGATCAGCGCTTCCGCCACAATGGTGAGATGGGTTTCCCAACCGCGCGCAAGGGCTTCGGCATCGGTGGTGAGTTTATCGGCCGCTTCCAGTAGCACGCGACCGCGCTCCAGCAGCATGCGTCCTACATTGGTGAATTTAGTGCGGTGACCAGAGCGGTCAAACAGCACCACGTCCAGTTCCTCTTCCAGCTTCTGCATGGTGTAGCTTAATGCAGACGGAACACGACCGAGTTCATCGGCCGCTGCGGCAAAGCTGCCACGGCGATCAATAGCATCCATCACACGTAAAGCTTCGAGGGTTAACGCGCGGTCTTTTGCCATGCCGGTTCTCTGTCAGTAAATTTGAACATGCCCGGCAGATTAACTGGCTTACAATCTGGCGTCCAGCCTTTTACCATTGACGTATAAAGCCTGCGATCGAATATCACCGCAGAGCGTCGGAGGTAATTCATGATGACAACCCGCTGCGCGTCCGCATGTGGCCAAGCCGATTTCGGTTGGTTGCAGGCGCGATACAGCTTCTCTTTTGGCCACTATTTTGATCCTAAAATGATGGGCTACGCGTCCTTACGCGTGCTCAACCAGGAAGTGCTGGCGCCGGGTGCCGCGTTTCAGCCCCGCAGCTATCCTCAAGTTGATGTGCTGAACCTGGTGCTGCAAGGCGAAGCGGAATACCGAGACAGTGAAGGGAATCATCTGATTGCCAGCGCCGGGGAAGCGATGCTGTTATCCACGCGTCAGGGCGTGAATTACAGCGAAATCAATCTCAGCAAAGATCGCCCCCTTACGCGTATGCAACTGTGGCTGGCGGCTTGCCCGGACCGTGAAAATCCGCTGCTGCAGAAAATGGCGTTGCCAGAACAAACCTGCTTGCTGCTGGCTTCGCCGGATGGTGCCGAAGGTAGCCTGCAACTGCGCCAACAGGTTTGGGTGCATCAGGTGACGCTGGCTCCCGGTGAGCACTACACGGTGAAACTGCATGGCGCACGCGCGTATCTGCAATCGATTCATGGCTCACTGGATCTGCAAGCAAACAGTGCCAATCAGGAACGACTCGGCTGCGGTGATGGGGCGTTTTTGAGTGAAGAGAACCAGATTACGTTACAGGCGAAAACGCCGCTGCGTGCGCTGGTGATTGACCTTCCGGGATGAAAAAGGCAGCCGATAGAGGCTGCCTTGGTCTGATATAGAGGCGCACCGTTGTGCGCCTTTTATTTTGCCGTTACTTCAGAATGGTAAAGGCTGTGGTCACGTGCTTCACGCCGCTGACACGGCTGGCCACATCCGCTGCAGCTGCCGCTTCTTGCTGTGTCACCAGGCCCAGCAAGAACACCTCACCATTTTCCGTGGTCACTTTCACGTTGGATGATTTCACCTGATCGCTGCCCAACAGCTGCGAACGAATTTTGGTGGTGATCCAGGTATCAGAAGAGGAGGTCCCGAGGCTGACTTTCTGGCCGGTACGGATTTCGTTATAGACTTCGGTGGCACCATCGACGCCCATGGCGATCTGTTTCGCGCGGCTCGCCAAATCGGCAGAAGGTGACTGGCCGGTCAGCAGCACTTTGCCTTGATACGCGGTGACGACCACACGTGCCTGGTTTTTGATTTGTTCATCTTTCGCCAGCGCGTTAGTGACACGTAACTCCAGCGTACCATCATCCACCTGGGTACCGACGGTACGGGGGTCGGTGGCCGTTTTGGTGGCGACAGCGGCACCGCCCGCGACAACGGCGACACAGCCCTGCAACAGCATGGCGGTTAACAGAATGGCGACAGCGTTCAATGCTTTCATTTGAGCTCCTTCAGTCATTCCTGGTGTGGGAACAAAGTGTTATCAATCAAATCGCACAGGCAATTCAGCGTCAGCATATGCATTTCCTGAATGCGTGCGCTGCGATGTGACGGAATGCGAATTTCCACATCGTGCGGACCCAGCAGGCCCGCCAGCTCACCGCCGTCATGGCCGGTCAGCGCGACGATAGTCATATCGCGAGTAACCGCAGCTTCAACCGCTTTGACAATATCGCGGGTGTTACCACGGGTTGAAATGGCCAGCAGCACATCACCGGCCTGACCAAGCGCGCGAACCTGCTTGGCATAAATCTCATCATGAAGACGATCGTTACCAATCGCCGTCAGCATCACGTTATCAGCACTCAGTGCCAATGCAGGCAGGCTGGGGCGCTCGGTCTCAAAACGATTGATCATGCTGGCGGCGAAATGCTGCGCGTTGGCCGATGACGCACCGTTGCCGCAGCTCAGGATTTTGTTACCGTTCAGCAGCGACTGCACCAGCGTCATGGCCGCGCGGGAAATGGCATCCGGCAGCGCTTCCGCAGCGGCGATTTGAGTCTGAATACTTTCGGTAAAACACGCTTTAATTCTGTCCTGCACAAGACCACCTGGTTCTATCCATCGGCATTAAAGGCATCGGGCAGCCACTCCAGCTCGCGCCCGGTAATGGCAATGATGTCAAAACGGCAATTCACCGTATCGAAACTGCCGCCGCGTGCCAGTAACCACAGTGCGGCGGTACGCAGCAGCTTTTGTTGTTTCTGGCGAGTGACGCTGGCAGCCGCACCGCCATAACGCGCATCACGCCGATAGCGCACTTCTACAAACACCCAGCAGTCGGCATCGCGCATGATCAGGTCAATTTCCCCGCTGCGACACCGCACATTGCTGGCGACCCACTGCAGCCCGGCGCGCTCCAGATAGCGACGCGCCTGCTGCTCCTGCTCAGCGCCAATGCGCTGGCGGTTTACTGCACCGGAACGATTTGTCCCTGACGATACTGGTTCCATGCCAACTTCCTGTTGATCACGCAATCCGTGTCGGCGTTCAGTTTGCCCGTGTTGCCATCAATGGCAAAACCCGGCACCTGACGCATCTGGTTAAAGTGATTCGCCAGCGTCCAGGCATCAATGCCCATCGCATAGAGACGAACCAGCGAATAATCGTTGTTAAACGACTTCGCCGCTTGCTGCATCAGGCCAGGATTGCTCCCGGAGAGCAGCGGAATATCGCTGAATTGCAGACCATCCATTTCCAGACGGAAATCAGGGCCTGCACCGGCCTGCGCACTGCGTGAGCTGGCATAAAGCGCGATGTTATTGCGGCTGCTGGTGCGCATCGCAATCATCGGCTTGATCAGCTGCAGCTCATCCTGGCTGGCAACGATATACACCGCATCGATGCTGCCGCTGCTGGCATCTGCCGTTGGTGCTGGCGTCGTGGTTTGCGGAGCCGGAATGGTCAGGCCCGCCACGGCTACGCCCGCAGCTTGTGGCTGCTCCACGGTCAGTGGCGTGCCACTCAGTGCGATACCTGCACCGCTATTGATACCCTGTTTCAGCTCAGAAACGCCACCAAAACGTTGTTGCAGCACAGTGGCGCCGCCGAGTTTCTGCCACTCTTGGGCGAAGGCTTTGCTCACACGGTCGCCATAGCTGCTGCGTGGCACCAACAGTAATGGCTGGCGCTTGCCTTGCTCGTAGATATGGTGCGCGGCATCACGGGCTTCGTCTTCAGGAGAAAGCGCAAAATAACAAATATTCGGATGGTTCTGGATCTGTTCTGGCTCATTCAACGCCAGAACGTTGAGTGGCGTCTGGCTGTTCACCACGGACTCCACTTCATTTTTCAGCAGCGGACCGACCACGATGGTGGCGCCATCCTGCTGGGCCTGCTGCATCACCTGGGCAATCGGCTGGCTGCTGGTGTCATACACTTTGATCTGCGCGTTGCTGTCTGGCTGAGCCGCAGCGGGTTGAGCTGCGGGTTGTGGCTGCTCAGTCTGTGCCGGAGTATTTGTCGCCATGGCGGGGCTGACAACGGTATTGGCTGCTGCGGTGGTATCAGCGGGTTGCTGTGTGGCTGGCTGCGCACTGGCATCGGTAGCGGCCGGTGTGGCAGGCGCTGGCTGCGGTGCAGGAGCATTCAGCACGCCATTTTTTGCATCGTTAAAGCCTTTCTGGATGGCATTGGCGAAGACCTGCGCCTGGCCATTCAGCGGTAACAGCAATGCGATGGTGCTGGTGGAGGCTTTGCTGAAATTCTGCACCTGGCTCAGTGCGGTCGGCAGCGTCTTTGCCGCAGGGTTCTGCGGATAGCGCGTCTGCCAGTCTTTGATGGCCGCTTTTAGCATCTGCGGATCCTGGCTGTTGGTGTGCCAGGTGTTCAGCAGATCCAGCCAGCCTTGCAGGGTATTTTCATCGGCATTGATCACCAGGCTGTTCAGCTGATCTTGCGTCATCTGTGTCAGGGCTTGCCAGGTGGCGTCAATATTGCTCTGGTGGTCGGCACCTTGCAGCAGCGGTTCCTGAGCGATATAGGCGCGTAGCAACGCGAGTGAAGGGCGATTCTGCGCCGCCGCGATTTGCAGCGCGTAGTAGCGCACTTGTTGATCCTGAGACAGACCGTCGGTTTTCACCTGACCGAGTTGCTGCTGGGCACCACCAAAATCTTGCTGACCAATCTGCATCTGAGCACGCAGTAACAGCAGCTCTTGCTGCTGCACAGCGGAGAGCTGTTGCGGCAGTTGAGCGATCTGATCGTTAGCCTGAGGATACTTTCCTTCCTTCAATAGGGCACGGATGGCAAGTAATTGCCAGTCGGTCTTGCTATCATCGCTGCTTTGTTGCACCTGCTGCAGATAATAGTCAGACCGGCCAGTTGCCGGGCCCTGAATATTGACGTTGGAGGTTTGCTGCGGTCCCTGACCGCTACACGCGGCTAAAATCAGCCCAGCGAGAAGAACAGGTACAAAGCGTCCTGCTTTATGACGTACGACTTTTGAAGGAAGCATACTGTATCCAGTGATGTTTTTTTCAAGATGCTCAATATTAAATCGGCAATTCGGATGAAACAATGAAACAACTCGATCGGGCAGAGATTTCTGCCAGCACGCTCTATATCGTTCCTACCCCGATCGGTAACCTGGGTGATATCACGCAGCGTGCGCTGACGGTGCTTGCGAGCGTCGATCTGGTCGCAGCGGAAGATACACGTCATACCGGGCTGTTGCTACAACATTTCGCCATCAATGC
>NZ_BBOC01000027.1:0-60801 GCF_001485335.1 Type-D symbiont of Plautia stali
CACTCAAATTCGATGTCCGGATAACGAGATTCGAAGCGGTTCAGCAGATTTTCATGATGATCCGCCTGCCAGAAATCTGAGATCGCCAGACTCAGCCGTGGCTCCACCCCTTGCGACAGGCGCGCCGCCAGTTCATCCAGCCGCTGGCTGGCCGCCAGAATCTGCTGTACCTGAGCCAGCGCACGTTGCCCCTGTTCCGTTAGCACCGGCTGACGCCCGCTGCGATCAAACAGGGTGAAACCTAAGTCATCTTCCAGATTCGCCACCGCACTGCTGATGATGGACTGACTTTTCGCCAGTGCGCGTGCCGCCGCCGAAAAGGATCCGCTGGCCACCGTCTGCACAAAGGCCTCAAGGGATTCCGGGGAGTATTTCATGGTGAACCATCGCTTTTATCGATAGGTAATCATTTTATCTTAGCATTTCACGGTGAGAAAATACGCGGCGTAACCAAAAAGGAGGTTTTTATGCGTACCCGTTCGCTGAAAGAACGTTTTTGTCATGCCGCAGGATTTGAAGTGCTGGCGATTTTAACTGTTGCACCGCTGGCTGCCTGGGTGATGGATAAACCGCTGTTTCAGATGGGCGCGTTGGCGATTATGTTATCGACCGTCGCTATGCTGTGGAACATGATCTATAACAGCGGTTTTGATCGTATCTGGCCGCCGCACGTGAAACGTGGTCTGGGTCTGCGTGCGGTGCACGCACTGGGCTTCGAGGGGGGCTTTATCGTGATTGGCCTGCCGATTGCGGCCTGGATGCTGAATATTACGCTGCTGGAAGCGTTCGTGCTGGAAGTGGCGTTCTTTCTGTTCTTCCTGCCTTATACCATGGCGTATAACTGGATGTGGGATAAGCTGCGCCAGCGCTGGGTTGGGCAAAAGTCCTGCCAGGCATAAAAAATCAGTGTTCAATAATCGTAGCGGCGCGATTTATCGCGCAATAAATTGCGCCGCTACAGACCCAGCCGCTAACCTAAATTAATTATGCGCCATGCGCGGCCAGATCCACGCCAGAATGGCCTGCGGATAGCTGCGCTTCCTTGGCTTCTCCTGCGCTTTATCTCGCTCTTGCACCTGCGCTTCCGTCAGATGCGTGATCCCTGTGGGTGCATAATCAGCCACTTTAAGCGGTGAGTGCTGGCTGACGTAATCGCGCAGCACGTCCGCATCACGCTGCCCGGTATTGTTAAAACCAGCATGGCTCTCAATCTGCGGATATCCATCGCCGCCGCTGGCGTTAAAACTGTTGGTGGCCATGCGATAGGTTTTGTCCTTTTGCAGCGGTTCGCCATTGATCTTCACATCGCTTACCGCTTTACCATCCGCCACCAGACTGATGTTGCTGAACTGCGCAAAGCCGCCGGAGTTGGGTTTGATATTCGCCACGGTCGCGAGATAACTCAGCAGCTCGTTGCCGGTTAAGGTGACGGAAACCACCTGATTACCAAACGGCTGCACCTGTAACAGGTCGCGCCAGCTCAATTTGCCTTCCGCTAATGAGGTGCGAATGCCGCCCCCGCTCATCACCGCAAAATCCGCTTGGGTCGCGGCCATCTGCGCACGCAGAATCAGCTGACCGAGATTGGTTTGTTCAAAGCGCACCTTGTCGCGCTCACCGACAAATACGCCATCGCTGCTGCCCACGCTGACATCCAGCTTCTTCGCGGCACGCAGTTGATACGGCGTCAGCAGTTTCATCATGGCGCTGTTAGGCGGGATCTCTTCCTGCCAGGTCAGCCAGGAAACACTGCCATCAAGGTTTTTCACCTCATGCTTAAGATTCACCGGGATCAGCTGATAGCTGTCCAGCGTCAGCTCACCGTTACGGAAGGTGAAATCGCCGCGACCGACATATTTGCCCCACTCTTTCGCTTGCATGATCCACACGCCATTTTGCCGATCGGGCTGGCACGGCTGGCCCGGCTGATAATCTTTGACGCTGACATTCTCTTTTTCCATGCACACCGCATCTTGCGAGTGGCCGCCAATGATCACATTAATAGTCCCCGGCGGCAGGCTGCGCGCTAACTCCACATCGCCCGGCGCATTGCTACCATGCTGGCCGTCGTCGTAATGCCCCATGTGGGTTAAGGCCACGATGACATCGGGTTTCTCGCTGGCGCGCAATTCCGCTACCGCTTTTTCTGTCTCTTTCACCGGATCGCGAATATCGATCTCAGCAATATTTTCCGGGTTGGAGATTTTTAAGGTGTCGGTGGTGGTCAGGCCAATCACCGCAATTTTCAAACCCATGCGGTTAAAGATCGCCCACGGCTTAAACAGGCGCTGATCGCTGCCTTTTTGATAGATATTGGCGGAGAGAAACGGGAATTTCGCCCACTTCTGCTGCATTTGCAGCACGCTGAGCGGCTTGTCGAATTCATGATTACCCAGCGCCATGGCATCGTAACCAATCAGGTTCATGCCACGGATATCGGGTTCTGCGTTCAATAAATCGGACTCCGGTACGCCGGTGTTCACATCCCCGGCAGAAAGGATCAATGCGCCGCCGCCCCGCGCCTGCACATCATAACGCTGTTTATCCATCAGCGTTTTCTGCGCGGCCAGACCGTATTCGCCCTGCGCATTCGGCCAGTAGCGACCATGATGATCGTTGGTGTGCAGAATACTAAAACGATAAGTCCGATCCGTTTGCCAGGCCTGCGCCAGCATCGGCAGTAACAGCACGATCAGCGCTAACCAGCGCCCTTTCCGCGGTAATGACAACAAAGCCGATCTCCTTATTCTGCGTTTTTCCACTTAGCCGTGGACTTAATGTGCTTTATCACTCATCTGTGTCGCACAGATGGCACTTTAACTCAAGACCAAAGGCTTATAGAGTCACTCAGGTATTAACAAACTGATAACGATAAACGCACTCTCAGGATTTTTTATGGCAAGTGAAATCGCAACCCCAGCGCGTGCGCCGGGACGCACTGCTTTTGGCATTTTAGGTGCCATCAGCCTCGCGCATCTGCTTAACGATATGCTGCAATCGCTGCTGCTGGCGATCTACCCAATGCTGCAAAAGGATTTTAGCCTTAACTTCGTGCAGATTGGTCTGATCACGCTGACTTTCCAGGTCACCGCGTCATTACTGCAACCGCTAATTGGCTACTACACGGATAAATACCCTAAGCCCTGGTCGCTGCCAGTCGGCATGGGTTTTACCCTGTGTGGACTCGTGTTATTGACCTTCTCCTCGACTTATCCGCAGGTGCTGCTGGCGGCCGCGCTGGTGGGCAGCGGTTCCTCCGTATTTCACCCGGAATCTTCTCGCGTGGCGCGTATGGCCTCTGGTGGACGTCACGGACTGGCGCAGTCGCTGTTCCAGGTGGGCGGTAATTTTGGAAGCGCATTAGGGCCACTGCTGGCGGCGATGATCGTCGCGCCTTACGGCAAAGGCCATCTGGGCTGGTTTGTGCTGGTGGCACTGCTCGGCATTATTGTGTTGTTGCAGGTGAGCCGCTGGTACAGCCACCAGCATCGTGCCAGCAAGGCGAAACCCGCCGCTGCACCGGTCAATGTACTGCCGCGTAAGAAAGTCGCTTTTGCCATTAGCATCCTGCTGCTGCTGATTTTCTCCAAATACTTCTATCTCACCAGCCTGAGCAGCTATTACACCTTCTATTTAATGCAGAAATTTGGACTTTCAGTGCAAGCGTCCCAATTCCACCTGTTTGCCTTTCTCGGCGCAGTGGCGGCCGGCACCATTATTGGCGGGCCGATTGGCGATAAAATTGGGCGTAAATACGTGATTTGGTGTTCGATTCTGGGTGTCGCGCCCTTTACGTTGCTGCTGCCGCACGCCAACTTGATGTGGACCAGCGTATTAAGCGTCATCATTGGCTTGATTCTGGCATCGGCGTTTTCCGCCATCCTGGTCTACGCGCAAGAGTTGATGCCGGGACGTATCGGCATGGTTTCAGGGCTATTTTTCGGTTTCGCCTTCGGCATGGGCGGCTTGGGTGCCGCCGTTCTTGGCGTGGTGGCTGACCACACCAGTATCGAATGGGTATATCAAATCTGTGCCTGGCTGCCTTTGATTGGCCTTTTGACCGCTTTCCTGCCTGATAACCGCCACGCCTGAACCGCTTTTGGGGGGCAATTTTTTTCTATCGCCCCCCTCTACTCTGCGTAAATCCTGCCGATAGCGTGAGATAACTGAGAAAAATGCTGCTTCAGCTGCGTTTTCTTCTCATTTTTTCAATTTTTTCGCTTTTCACCGCTCAAATGTTTAAACGCGGTGGAGGATTGTGCATTACACTAGGTTGTTACAAGCGGATACATTTGCATACAAGGAGACAGGCATGCATCACACCACACCGTTGATCACCACCATTGTCGGGGGCCTGGTCCTCGCCTTTCTCCTTGGTATGCTGGCGAATCGTCTGCGTGTTTCTCCGCTGGTGGGCTATTTACTGGCTGGCGTGCTCGCCGGCCCTTTCACGCCAGGTTTTGTCGCCGATACCAATCTTGCCCCTGAGTTAGCCGAACTGGGCGTCATTCTGCTGATGTTTGGCGTTGGTCTGCACTTTTCCCTGAAAGATTTAATGTCGGTAAAGTCGATCGCCATTCCCGGTGCTGTCGCGCAGATTGCGGTCGCCACGCTGCTGGGGATGGGGCTTTCCTGGGCCATGGGCTGGTCCTGGATGACCGGCTTAGTGTTTGGTCTGTGCCTCTCGACCGCCAGTACCGTGGTGTTACTGCGTGCGTTGGAAGAGCGCCAACTGATTGACAGCCAGCGCGGACAAATCGCCATCGGCTGGCTGATTGTCGAAGATTTAGTGATGGTGCTGACGCTGGTGCTGCTGCCCGCGATTGCCGGCATGCTGGAGGAAGGGAACGCCAGCCCGACGCTGCTGCTGTGGGATTTGATGCTGACCATCGGCAAAGTCGTCGCCTTTATGGTGCTGATGATGGTAGTTGGCCGCCGCGTGGTGCCGTGGATTCTGGCCAAAAGTGCCGCAACCGGCTCGCGTGAACTCTTTACCTTGTCGGTGCTGGCGCTGGCATTGGGCATCGCCTTTGGCGCAGTGGAATTCTTCGATGTCTCCTTTGCGCTCGGCGCCTTCTTCGCCGGTATGGTGCTGAATGAATCCGAACTCAGCCATCGCGCCGCCCACGACACACTCCCGTTGCGCGATGCGTTCGCGGTGCTGTTCTTTGTCTCCGTTGGCATGCTGTTTGACCCGATGATATTGATCGAACAGCCACTCGCCGTGCTGGGTGCGCTGGCAATCATCGTGCTGGGTAAATCCATCGCCGCCTGGCTGCTGGTCACCCTGCTCGGCCACTCACGCCGCACTGCTATGACCATTTCCGTGAGCCTGGCGCAGATTGGTGAGTTCGCCTTTATCCTGGCAGGTCTGGGGATTTCGCTCGGCATGCTGAGTGATGAGGGCCGCAATCTGGTACTGGCTGCCGCGATTATCTCCATTATGCTGAACCCGATTCTGTTCACCCTGCTGGAACGTTATCTCGAGAAGACTGAAACCATCGAAGAGCAGACGCTGGAAGAGGCCATTGAAGACGAGAAACAGATTCCAGTGGATATCTGCAACCATGCGGTGATCGTCGGTTATGGACGCGTGGGAAGCTTGCTGGGGCAGAAATTACTGGAAGCGGATGTGCCGTTAGTGGTGGTGGAAAACTCTCGGCCACGCGTCGAAGCGCTGCGCGAGCAAGGTATCAAAGCGGTGCTGGGCAATGCGGCACGTGTTGATACCATGGAATTAGCCCGACTCGATTGCGCCCGCTGGCTGCTGCTGACCATCCCGAATGGCTATGAAGCGGGTGAGATCGTTACCGCCGCCCGCGAGAAACGCCCGGATATCGAGATCATTGCGCGCGCGCATTATGACGATGAAGTGAATTACATCATTGAACGCGGAGCCAATCGCGTGGTGATGGGCGAACGTGAGATTGCCAACAGCATGTTGAACGTGTTGCAGGAAGAGATTGCCGAGCAACCGATTGTGCGTGAGTGCCCGATTTAATTTGGCGCCGTTATTAAACAGGTCGCCATAAATGGCGTAAGTCTCGTCAGTTAAGCGACTGACGATAACGCCGTCTGGGGTCGCATCGGGGTTATCCGCAGCGCTGAGACTTTTACGTTGGGCCAGGAGCCCCACGCGGGGAGGCGTGGGGCAGTTCGCGGCCGACCATGAATGGTCATCCGCGAACGGTCCGTCCGGCACGACGTGGAAGTCGAAGGTACCGCTTTAGCGGCGCGAGGACGGCCCAGAGGGGGCAGTAGTGGCGGCAGAGCCCGCACAGAAAAGACAGGCCACTTATCAATAAGCAGCCTGAGTCCTTAACTGACAAGCATTACGCCATAAATGGCGACCCTGGAAATTCAATCACGAAGGGTGCGCATTGATGCGCACCGGTTTCATTATCGATCCCAATACGACTCTTCTAAACTGTCTTCCCTTTCCGGCAGGCCGCGCGTCAGGCGTGGAGAGTGCTGATTAAGCACCTGATAACTCACCCGGTTCGCATACTTACATACCTGCGCCAGCGACGAATAAGTGAGATATTCGCGCGCATGCTTGCTGGAGTTCGGGACTTTCTGGCGATGGAAATTGTTGGCGGTGATATCGTGCAGCAGCGCCGCTAACGCACCATCACCCGCGCCGTTGGTATTCATGATTTTCTCGGGTCCGCCCATGTAAGGCGCGATATGCGAGAAAATACGCAGCGGCTGCTGACAATCCTGATGTCGCATCGCACGGCTGAATTCAAACTGGTTAAACTCAGCAATCGCTCCCGGCAGCAGCGGATGGTTGGTTTTACGCTTGAATGCTTCCTCGGTGAAACCCGCCATATACAAGCCGGTTGGTCCGGCGGTACACAGCACCAGATCCACCCAATCCAGCGCCATGTTCGATGCCAGCAGCGGATCTTGTTCACCGGTTAAGGCAAAGGCCTCTTCTTCGTTCATCGCCACGATCGAGACATGATTGCGCAGGAAATCACGCCAGAACTCAGGGTTATCCTGAATCACGTATTTGGTGCCCAGCGTCAACACCACTGGCACGTTGTACTTTTTCGCGTATTCAATGGCACGCAGCGTCGCGTCAGGCATCGGTTCGCCGGGTTGGCAACGCACAAGATAAGAGGTCAAAACCAGTGCTGAGGCACCGGCAATCATTGCTTCTGGAATGCTGTCAGCCTTGAGTTGGTTCATCAAACCGGGGCTGATGGCAAAGGTACGTTCGCCCTGCTCGCCAATCAGCGTAAAGCAGCGGCCAATCGCGCCATCGACGCCTTGCAAATAATTGAGATCCATACGGCTGGAGGTATTGCACAGATAGCGATAGGCGTAGCCACCAATCTGGATGTTATTACACATCACGCCAAGCAGCACCGAACGATCGTCCGCGAGAACAGAGTAGTTGTGTAGCGTATTGCCGATGGTGCCACCGGCAAACTGATGGCTGATCAGCCCTTCACGCATCAGTTCGTCATATAAGGCTTCGGCGGTGGCATCGTCAATCACCAGCGAATGACCGGCACTCAAGCCATAGCGCTGTAAGAAAGCGTCATCGACTTTAGCCTCAATATCCACCAGCGTTTGGTCGATACCGACCACCCAACTGCCCTCTTCCTGCTCTTGAGGCGTGGCTTGCAGCAGTGGGTCGCGCGCGTTGACGGGGAAATAATGTTTGGATTTGCGTTTGCCGGGAAATTTCATCGTGGCTGCCGTAAGGGAAATCTGACAGAGAATGATATCACACTCTCTGTCATCACTTTATCGGCGTGCGTTAACCAGTTGCACCATCATCTCGATATGCTCGTCATCGGCGTTGAGCGCAGGGATATATTCAAACTTCTCGCCGCCCGCATGCAGGAAGAACTCACAGTTCTGCTCGCTGATCTCTTCCAGTGTTTCCAGACAGTCTGCGGCAAAACCTGGACTCATCACCTGCACATGCTTGATGCCTTTGGCTGGCAAACCTTGCATGGTTTCATCGGTATACGGCGTTAACCACGGCTCGCGGCCAAAGCGTGACTGGAACGTCATCATAATTTTATGCGGCGCAATGCCTAACGCGGCGGCCAGCGCATCCGTGGTGTCTTTGCAACGCAACGGATAATCATCGCCTTCGTCCGCAAAGCGCTGCGGAATGCCGTGATAAGAGAGCACCAACAGATCGGGTTCGCCGTGCAGCGCAAAGGAGCGCTCTACCGAGGCTTTCAGTGCCGCGATGTAGGCCGGATGCTCCGCATAATCGCGGATAAAGGCAACGCTCGGCAACGAACGCAGCGGCTTGAAGCTGGCGGCCAGGCCATCCCACACTGCGGCTACCGTTGAGCAGGAGAACTGCGGATAGAGCGGCAGCACAATCAGTTGTGTGACTCCTTGCGCCAGTAAACGCTGCACCGCACCGTCAAGGCTCGGTTGCCCGTAGCTCATTCCCAACTCAACCGGCATATCCAGCCGCTGGGCGAGCGCATCTCGCTGACGTTTACTGAACACCATCAGCGGTGAGCCCTCTTCCATCCAGACGGACGCGTAAAGTTTCGAGACGCGCGGCGATCGGAACGGCAAGATGGCAAAATTCAGGATCGGCCACCACAACCAACGTGGAGTATCCACCACGCGCGGGTCGCCAAGGAATTGTTTCAGGTAGCGCTTAACAGCTGGTGTAGTGGGTGCATCTGGTGTGCCTAAATTAACCAGCAAAACCCCGGGCTTTTCTTGCCTCATTGTATTTCCTTGATGTCGAAACGAATGGGTCAAAATCGAGGGAAATTGTAGCGGAAATCGTGGGAGGGGAAAGCAATTGCTGCAAAAGGGCCGGACAACCGACCCTTTATAGCACAACCCTTAATCATTCAAATGGCAGGAAGGTGGCAAACGAGAGCAGCCAACGCGCCTGCACATTGAAGTATGTCGGGTTAACCGAGAATACCGGCCAGTTGCGTGCTCACTTCAGCAACCTTACGGGTGCCATCGATCTTGTGATACTGGGTGTTACCGTCTGCTGCTTCTTTGCTGTAGTAAGCAATCAGCGGTGCAGTCAGCTGATGGTATTCCACCAGACGCTTACGCACGGTTTCTTCCTGGTCGTCTTTACGCGTGGTCAGCTCTTCGCCGGTCACATCGTCTTTACCTTCCACTTTTGGTGGGTTGTAAGTGACGTGATAAACGCGGCCAGACGGCGTATGTACGCGACGTCCCACAATACGATCCACAATCAGTTCGTCCGGTACAGCAAACTCCAGCACGAAATCCACGTTGATGCCTGCTTCTTTCATGGCGTCAGCCTGCGGGATAGTGCGTGGGAAGCCATCGAGCAGGAAACCGTTTTTGCAGTCTTCCTGCGCGATACGCTCTTTAACCAGCGCAATCACCAGCTCGTCAGTCACCAGTTTACCGGCATCCATGATGGCTTTCGCCTGTTGGCCCAGTTCGGTGCCTGCTTTTACTGCCGCACGCAACATGTCACCGGTGGAGATTTGCGGAATACCGTATTTCTCCATGATGAATTGAGCCTGAGTGCCTTTACCTGCGCCCGGTGCCCCGAGCAGAATAATACGCATTGCGTAATTCCCCTTGCGAATCGCATTGATCAATCTGAGAAGGCCAAGAACATACCATTATGACCCGCGCACCACAAGGAAACGGGCGCGCTTCCGATGAAAGGTTTCACTTTGACCTGCTTTGACAGCCAACACCAGCGGAGCGCCCATTTTTAGGAATTGCGGCTAAGGCTTAACACTTCTTTTAGGCGTTTTTTCAGTGTCGGCGTCATATTTTGGTTCTTATTGACGCTGCCGCGTACGCTGGCATGCAGCCGCAGACGCTGCTGAGTCGGCAACAGCTGCATATCCTGCGGTAATTCGGCCAGCTTCAGGCCTGCAGGTAGCGGGAACAGCGCGAACGGCAGCCCGTGTTGCTGAATCGATTGCAGCTCAACGGGGGCATCAAGTGTGATGTTATCCACGCTTGCGATGTTAAACGGCCGCCAGTCGCTATTTTCCATTAATATCAGCGCCTGATCCAACGCCTCACCAAACGCCAGTCCCTGCTCGAACAAGCGCAGCTCACTGCGTACCAGCGTACTGAAATCGTTGGTTTTCAGGGCGATAAGCACCAGGTCACTGCTCAATGCCGCGTGGCGGTCAAGACGCGTCACAAACAAACGCGCATCGCTCACTAAACGTTTGTGTAGCAAGGTAGCAAAGGATTCGGATGCATCCGTCACGCCCTGGCTTTGGCACTCAGCCAGTGTCCGCACGCGACCCTGTTGCATATCTACGTGCTCAATAAAGGCGATATTGCCCGCCATCATGGGTAATGAAGGCAGAACACTGAGTTCGCTAACGGGATAGTGCGAGGCATAGCGTGTTTGGTTGCGTGCCTGTTCCTGACGCAGGAATAGCTGTGAGAGCAGCACCCGTGCAATATGCAGAGAGGGTGCAAAAAAGAGGTCGTAATTTTCCAGCCGGTAATGACGGGATAGCAAGCCGCGAAGTCGATCGCGCGCTGCCGCCGCCCTGGCAGTAGCATGTTGGTGATCCATCGCGAGAGGTTTCTCTATTATTATGATGCTGTGTGTGGTCGCGAATTGAGGGGCACATTAGCCGCGTTAAACACAGAGAAGGCCTTCCGTCAACCCGCCAGAATCTGGGGGAAAGGTTAGGCCAATGCGGCTGGACATTAAAATGATATAAACTGACAATCCCTGTTAGGTTTTTACACAGGGGATGAGTATGACCGCGCTTCCGTCGTTACGTGCACTGCACTATTTTCACCAGGCAGCCCTGCACAGCAGTTTCAGCGTTGCGGCCGAGCGTCTGCATGTGACTCATAGCGCCATCAGTCATCAGATTCGACAGCTGGAAAGCTGGATGGGTAAGCCTCTGTTTGTGCGCACCAATGGACGCGTCAAATTAACCTCACACGGCGAACGTTTGCTGGTGAGTTGTCAGAAAGCCTTTAGTGAACTCTCGACGACCTGCGAAAGCATTCGCACCGGCATGCGCCATCACCTCAGCGTTTCTTGCGCACCGAGTTTCCTCGCGCAATGGCTGATCCCACGTATTAGCAGTTTTATCAACGCTATCCGGATATCGAAGTCCAGTTTCAGCCGCTGGGCGAAATCGACCATCTGCGCAGCGAGCATACCGATTTGCTGATTCTCAGCTATGAGCAAACGCCGGATGAGGATATCGATGCCACGCTGATCAGCGATGATTATATTGGTCCGCTCTGTGCGCCTCAGTTCGCAGCACGTTTTCAAAGCGAGCAGGATTTGGCTTCGCTGCCGTTGCTGCATGCCGATACGCGCCTGCACGCCTGGGCGGAATGGGCGAAAACCAGCGGTGCTCGCGGCAATTTTTGGGTTGGTAAGCATTTCGATAATCTGACGTTAGGGATTCAGGCGGCGAGAAATGGCTTGGGTGTGATCATGGCACCGCGCTTGCTGGTTCGGCAGGAGTTGAGTGACGGGACGCTGATTGCGCCTTTGGGCTTTGTGCGCGCGGATCGTGCCACCTGGATGATGACCAAGCTGTCACGGCAGCATGACGCCGAGATCACCTTGTTCCGGGATTGGTTGCGGGACCAGGCCCTGCATTAAAAAAAGGTCGTCATAAATGACGACCCTACGGATTCATTTCATACCACACGCCTGGCTTGTGTTAGGTCGGCATTTATGCCGACCTTATGGATTCATTTCATACCAACGCACTGGCTTATGTAGGGTCGGCATTTATGCCGACCTGGTCAACCATCGCGCCCGATTACGCCGTCAGCAACTGATTCATACGACGGATAAACTGGTTCGGATCGTCCAGCGTGCCGCGTTCTGCCAGTAGCGCCTGATCCAGCAACAGCTCAACCCATTCAGCAAAATGCGTCTCATCGTGGGTATCCGCCACACGTTTCACCAGCGTATGCTCTGGGTTGATCTCGAAGATGTACTTCACATCCGGCACTTCCTGACCCGCCGCCGCAAACAGCTTCGCCATCTGGGTGGTCATTTCGTTGGCGTCCGTGGTGACAATCGCTGGGGTGTCGGTCAGACGATGCGTCAGACGCACCTCTTTCACGCGCTCGCCGAGCAGCGTTTTCACACGCTCAACAAAGGGCTCCAGCGCTTTTTCCGCTTCTTTCTGCTCTTCGGTCTCTTCATCCGCCAGTTTGCTCAGCGATTCATCCGCCTTGCTCACAGACTGGAAGGTCTTGCCGTCGAACTCGGTCAGGTAGCTCATCATCCACTCGTCGATACGATCGGACAACAGCAGCACCTCGATGCCTTTTTTGCGGAACAGTTCCAGATGCGGGCTGCTCTTCGCGGCGGCATAGCTGTCCGCGGTGATGTAGTAAATCTTCTCCTGCCCTTCCACCATACGGCTCAGGTAATCTTCGAGCGAAATGGTCTGCTCTGCACCTTCACTCTGGGTAGTGGCAAAACGTAGCAGCTTGGCAATCGCCTGCTGGTTGGTGTTGTCCTCTGCTGGGCCTTCTTTCAGCACCAGGCCAAACTCTTTCCAGAATTGCTGATATTTCTCAGCATCATCCTTCGCCAGTTTTTCCAGCATCTGCAGGCTACGCTTGGTCAGCGCGGCTCGCAGGCTTTGTGTCACGCGGCTATCCTGCAGGATTTCACGGGAGACGTTGAGCGGCAGATCGTTGGAATCGATCAGGCCACGCACGAAGCGCAGATAGTTCGGCATGAACTGCTCGGCATCGTCCATGATAAATACGCGCTGCACGTAGAGTTTCAGGCCGTGCTTGCTGTCGCGGTTGAACATGTCGAACGGCGCACGCTGCGGAATATACAGCAGGCTGGTGTACTCCTGCTTACCTTCTACGCGGTTGTGGCTCCAGATCGCCGGGTCGCTGAAATCATGGGCGATGTGTTTGTAGAACTCGTTGTACTCTTCATCGCTGATTTCTGACTTGTTACGCGTCCACAGCGCCTGGGCTTTGTTGATCTTCTCCCAGGTGGTGGTGTCGTTCTCTTCGTCTTTGGTTTCGATCTCCACCGGCAAGGCGATGTGATCGGAGTATTTGCTGATCACATTACGCACGCGCCATGCATCAAGGAAATCATCCTCGCCTGCGCGGAAGTGCAGCGTAATTTCGGTACCGCGATCGGCCTTCTCGATTTCAGCCAGGGTATATTCACCCTCACCCGCTGATTCCCAGAACACCGCTTCATCGGCTTTAGCACCGGCCGCACGGGTGCGCACGGTGACTTTATCGGCCACGATGAAGGCCGAGTAGAAGCCCACGCCAAACTGGCCGATCAACTGGCTGTCTTTCGCCTGATCGGAGCCCATGGATTCGAGGAACGCTTTGGTGCCCGATTTAGCAATGGTGCCGAGGTTCTCAATCACCTCATCACGACGCATACCGATGCCGTTGTCGCTCAGGGTCAGAGTGCGATTGTCCTTATCGACCGAGATACGCACGCGCAGGTCGCCATCGCCTTCATACAGATCTGGCGTAGACAGTGCGCGGAAGCGCAATTTGTCGGCGGCATCGGAGGCGTTGGAGATCAGCTCACGCAGGAAAATCTCTTTGTTTGAATAGAGGGAGTGGATCATCAGGTGCAGAAGTTGTTTTACCTCTGACTGGAAGCCACGCGTCTCTTGTCCTTTCATGGTCATTGCTACCTCAACTAAATCAGGGTTGATCATACCCCCTTCATACTTCAAGCCGCAGGCGCTTTGGCTGCATCTTGAATTATTTTGGGTATAGGTTGAGAAGGAAATGGGGATGATGAGGAGAAATTCAAGCCGATGTCCGTGAAGACATCGGCAAGTGATTAGAATTTAATCTTGTGACGTCCGGCAAGCGAGTGCGACAGCGTGGTGCCATCGACCATTTCCAACTCACCGCCCACTGGCACACCGTGCGCGATGCGGCTGGCATCAACGCCATATTGTCCGCACAGTTCAGCGATGTAGTTAGCTGTGGCTTCCCCTTCCACCGTCGGGTTGGTGGCGAGGATGACTTCCGTCAGGGTTTCACGCTCCAGCCGCTGCTCCAGCCGATCCAGGCCAATGTCCTGCGGACCAATGCCATCCAAGGGTGACAAATGGCCCATCAGCACAAAGTAGCGGCCGCCAAACTGGCCGGTCTGCTCAATGGCGTGGATATCGGCAGGGCTTTCCACCACGCAAATCTGACCGTTTTGTTGACGACGAGGATTGGCGCAAATGGTGCAGATTTCCTGCTCGGTGAAGGTGCGGCAATCGGCGCAGTGGCCGATTTCCGACATGGCACGGGTCAACGCCTGTGCCAGACGCATGCCACCGCTACGATCGCGCTGCAACAGATGAAAAGCCATGCGCTGCGCCGACTTCGGGCCAACGCCCGGCAGGCAGCGCAGTGACTCCATCAAAGATTCAAGCAGTGGACTGGTTTGCATCAGAACGGCATCTTGAAGCCAGGTGGCAGCTGCATGCCAGAAGAGACTGACGCCATCTTCTCTTTCTGCGTTTCGTCGATGCGACGTGCCGCATCGTTAAACGCAGCTGCGATCAAATCTTCCAGCATGTCTTTGTCATCTTCCAGCAAGCTAGGATCGACTTCGACACGGCGGCAGTTGTGTGCGCCATTGATGGTCACTTTCACCAAGCCAGCACCTGATTCACCGGTCACTTCCAGCGCGGCGATCTCTTCCTGAACTTTGGCCATTTTGTCTTGCATCTGCTGGGCCTGCTTCATCAGGTTGCCCAATCCGCCTTTACCAAACATAGTCTTCTCTCTCTGCTGGGGCTGCACGCAAACAAGCTGCGACAGCGGGTGTTCAAACGGGTCGAATACTCTCTTCATCCAGATCGGCATCGAAGAATCGACGCAAGGTCTGAATATGAGTATCGCTTTCGATCGACTGGCGCGCCTGCACCAGCTTCTCTTCATAAATGGCCTGACGCCATTCCAGTGGCGTCAATACCGCGGGATTATCATCTTCAACGATGGTCAGTTCAACCGTTTGTCCGGCTGAGTGACTGAGCGCCTCGGCCAGCGACTGTCGGGCAGACGCCGAATTCAGATGGCGCTGGCTGCTGCGCAGATGCAGTGTGACACTGTTTTCGCCCACTTCTTTCCACGCATTTAACGCCACCTGCTGCACCAGTTTGGGCAGCGTCAGTGCGGCAATTTCTGCTGCCCAGGCATCGCGCTGCTGGGCTTCTTCTGCCAGACGCAGCGCCAGCTCAGGCGTTTTCTCATGCTCCAGCGCGGAACGCAAGGCTTTTGGCGTAGCGACCGGCTCAGCTTTCACTTCCACCGTCTGCTGTGCTTTCCAGCGATAGGCTTCCGGTTTGGCCGGGGTTTTTACTGCCGGTTCTGCAGTACGCTGCTGCACACGTTCAGTGACACTGGCGAGACGTTCCAGCGCCGGATTCGCCGGCCGCGCGGAACGCGCTGCCGGCTCACTCTTTTTTGCTTTGCCGGCTCCCTGACGCAGCAACTGCGTTCGCGCCTGAAGTAGCTGACTGGTGGAGTCGGACAGATGTTCGGGGGCCGGTGGCATATCCGGGTAGTCATCGGCCATCGGCGGCGCATCGTGCATGGGCGGCGCCATCTGCGGCTGTGCAGCTGGCGCAGCTTTCGCGGCCGGAGCCGATGGCGCAACGGGCGCTTGTGGCGCGGCCTGCGGAATCAAGCTGGGGCGGGCGACCGGTTCGGCAATGGTGGCCTGCGGGTGGAAAGCCAGCGCACGCAGCAGTGTCATCTCAACGCCTAAACGACGATCCGGCGCCAGCGGCAGATCTTTACGCCCCATCAGCAGGGTCTGGTAATAGAGCTGAACATCGGCAGGCGGTAATACGCGGGCTAAGTCGCGCAGGCGCTGTGCCTGAGTAAGATCATCTTCGCCCAGCGAACTCGGCAAAAGTTGCACCATCGCCACGCGGTGCAGCAGACGCAGCATCTCCACCAGCAGCGCTTCCCACTCAACACCACGCGAGGCCGCCTGGTTCAGTAGCGCCATCACCTGCTCGCCCTGGCCATCAACCAAAGCTTCAATCAACGCCAGCGGCTGCTCATCATCCAGCGTGCCCAGCATCTGCGCCACGGTTTCACGCGTCACGCTGCCCTGCCCCATGGCAATCGCCTGGTCGGTCAGGCTGAGCGCATCGCGCATACTGCCGTCTGCGGCACGCGCCAGCAGATGCAGTGCGCGCGGCTCGGCGGCAATCTGCTCCTGCTGCAACACGTGCGCTAACTGCTGTTGAATTTGTTCAACATCCAGTGCTTTCAGATGGAATTGCAGACAGCGCGACAGAATAGTGACCGGCAGTTTTTGCGGATCGGTGGTCGCCAGCAGGAATTTAACGTGTGAAGGCGGCTCTTCCAGCGTTTTCAACAGTGCGTTGAAGCTGTGACGCGAGAGCATGTGCACTTCATCGATCAGGTAAACCTTGAAGCGCCCACGTGCCGGTGCGTACTGCACGTTATCCAGCAGATCGCGCGTGTCTTCGACTTTGGTGCGTGAGGCGGCGTCGATCTCAATCAGATCGACAAAACGGCCCTGCTCAATTTCACGGCAGTTGTCGCATTGACCACAAGGCGTGGAGGTGATGCCGGTTTCGCAGTTAAGGCCTTTCGCCAGCAGACGCGCGATCGACGTCTTCCCTACGCCGCGAGTACCGGAAAAGAGATAAGCATGATGGATTCGTCCCAGTGACAGCCCGTTGGCCAGCGCAGTCAGCACATGTTCCTGACCGACTACGTCAGCGAAAGCCTGGGGACGCCATTTTCGCGCAAGTACCTGATAGCTCATGTGGATTCGATCACTGGATTTTATTGAGTTGGCACAGCGGTGCGGCTAAGTGAACCGGGTTCCGCCACAGACAAAGGGGGAAAATGCAGCTTCGCAAAACCCTGTTTATATGGGCAGTAGTCTAACAGCCACAACAGGATATGCCTATACCCGAGATACGTTGAGTGAGAGGAGAGACTGGCGGTTTGACGGAGGGGCGGCCATCAGGCCGCCCAATGGCGCACGGGCCTTAGTGGCCGGGGAAATTCACCAGGCTGAAGCAGTCGATGCCCATCGCCGTCAGGCGCGCTTCACCGCTCAGATCGAACAAATTGATCACAAACGCGGCATCTTTCACTTCACCACCGGCACGGCGGATCAGCTTCACCGTGGCTTCCAGCGTACCGCCGGTCGCCAGCAGATCGTCAACCACCAGCACCACATCACCCGGCTTGATCGCGTCTTTATGCAACTCAAGCGCATCAGAGCCATACTCCAGCTCATAGCTTTCACTGAAGGTTTCACGCGGCAGTTTGCCTGGCTTACGTACCGGCACAAAACCCACGCCCAAACCTAACGCGACGGGTGCACCGAACAGGAAGCCACGCGCTTCAGTGCCCACCACTTTGGTGATGCCTTTACCACGATAGCGCTCAACCAGAATGCCGATCGACGCGGCATACGCCTGAGGGTCTTCCATCAAACTGGTGACGTCGCGGAACAGGATGCCCGGCTTAGGGTAGTCAGGAATGCTTTTGATGCTGTTTTTGATGAGTTCAAGCTGCTGAGCAGTTGCGGTCATAAGTGTTACGCCTGGAAAAATATCTAATACGCGAAGCTTCTGACAGCGCCAATACCCGGAGACCGGGTTAAGCGAAGACATTTAAACAGGGAAGCCACGCACGAAGATGCCCAAATCTATGCAAATACCCGGTTAAATGCAACCCTGACGCGCTTATTCGCGCGTGTCAGCATTTTCTGCCACTACCGGGATGCGCCACATAAACAGTAGCAGCGCGCACAACATGACGCCGAGCATAATCCGCACCCACAACATGTCGACGACATAGATAGAGACGGCAAAGGTGACGATAATCAGCAACATGGCGCGGCCTTTCGCGCCTGGCGGCATCGCGCGGTGCTGTTGCCAGTGGCGAATGTAACGGCCAAACGGTGAACGCCACAGCAGCCAGTGATGAAAGCGCGGCGAGGAACGGGCAAAACACCATGCCGCCAGCAACACAAATGGCGTGGTGGGCAATAAAGGTAATACAATGCCCAGCGTACCCAGCACAATCGCTAGCCAACCGAGGCTGATGAGTAAAATTCGCTGCATGCCTGATGCCTGATAAAGTCGGAACTGCGCTACGTTAACACAGTCGGAATCAGAGTGATGCCCCAACCGCCCGCACAACAGCGCTTACTTAACCTTGTCGATCAACTGCGCCAGCAGATTGCGCAGCAGCGCGATGGCGCATGCCGTCAGCCGCGTTTCGACGCACAGTTATTCCGGTGTAAAGGTACACGTTTAGCCGACTATCTTCTTGAGCTGGAACAAAATGTCACGCAACTGTTCGCGGTGGACACTGATGTCGCCCGTCGCCAATGGCTGGCGGAGAAGGTGCTGGACCAGATTGCGGCGTTACAGCGCGAATGCCAAAGCCAACAGCTGCGCACCTCACGTGAACGCCCACGCGTCGATCCGCGCCAGCAGAAGCGTGAAGAGTATCTGGGCTATGAAACCCGGCTGTTAGCGATGATTCAACAGCGCGAACAGCATCTGGCAAAAGCGGAGACGCTGAGCGTGCAGCAGCAACTCATTCGCGAAGTCGAAGTGCTGCACGAGCGTTTAGCGCGTTGTCGTTCGGCGCTACATAAACTGGAAATGTCATCCTCGACACGATAATCAGCGTCCGCTTTCCTCTATACTTTCCCCAACCATAAAAGGAGGAAAATCATGACGCTTATCTTCTGGGTTGTGATTGGCATTGCCGCAGGCGGGTTAAAACGCATGATGTTTCCCGGTCGACCAGGCGGCTTTGTGCCGACGCTGGTGCTGGCGGTGATTGGCGCACTTATCGGTGGTTATATAGCGACTTACTTTACCACCGGCGATCTGGGCACCCTGCATCCTGCGGGCTTTGCTGTGGCGCTGATTGGATCAATATTGATGCTGCTGGTGGCGGCAAAATTACGCATTTAGGAGAGAGAATGTCACTGGAAACAGCATCAGACGAGATCAAACTGGCGGTGGATTTAATTCAACTGCTGGAAGAGAACCAGGTGCCAACCGCTACCGTGCTGGCGGCTCTGGCGATTGTACAGCGTGATTATCAACAGAAGCTGGCAGCAGAAAATTAAGCGCGCCTGATCCGATGGCGGCCTGAAGGCCGTCGCGACGACACCGAATCCAGCCCATCAACGGGGAGTTGAAAGCGTTGAACTCAACCGCAGCATATCGATAAAGGCATCCACCAACTGCGGCGCATCCGCAGCCAAATCAAATGCCTGCGGGTTGAACAGCCAGTTTTCCATCATGCCATTAATGTATCCGCACATCAGCCGAGCTGACTGCAGCGTATTCAGACCGGCCGGTAACTGCCCGACTTCAATACATTCACGTAGCACTAATTCAATTCGGTCGTAACACTCCAACAGTAAACTTTGACGCATATCCTGTAACGTCGACATTTCGCCAACAAACTCACATTTATGGAAGATAATCTCCATTAATGCGCGTCTTTGTGGATCCTTTGCTGTGGCTTCAAGGATATAGATCAACATCGAACGGATAACAGAAAGTGGATCGCCCGGGTATTTTGTCTGATACTCAAGTTCCACATCATCAAGCCCAGCGTCACAGCGCAGCCAGATTTCATGCAAGAGATCGGCTTTATTTTTGAAATGCCAGTAGATAGCACCGCGCGTTACGCCGGCCGCTGTTGCGATATCTGCCAGGGATGTGGCAGCCACACCGTGTTCAGAGAAGTGTGCTAAAGCGGCATCCAGAATTTGATGCCGAGTTTCAAGTGCTTGCGCTTTGGTTTTTCGTGCCATAGAGGACTTTTTTTACAAACTGGCAAGTTTACATACATTTGTGAATGTATGTACCATAGCACGACCCGTGTTTTAACGCAGCAATGGGTTTATCGGTTTGTGATCCATTGATCATTTGATATCGGACACTAGAGGTTTATTTATGAATAAAAACAGAGGATTAGCCCCTCTGGCGGCCGTCCTGATGCTTTCAGGCAGCTTTGTGTTAACAGGATGTGATGATAATAAATCCCAGCAAGCCGCCCAGCAGCAGCCCCCAGAAGTGGGTGTTGTGACGTTAAAAAACGAGCCCTTGAAGATCACTACCGAATTGCCTGGCCGTACGTCGGCTTTCCGAGTGGCAGAAGTGCGCCCTCAGGTCTCAGGCATTATTCTGAAGCGTAATTTTGAGGAAGGTACGGATATCAAAGCAGGCGTTTCCCTGTATCAGATCGATCCCGCTACCTATCAGGCCGCTTACGACAGCGCCAAAGGCGATTTAGCGCAGGCACAAGCCAACGCGCACGTCGCGCAGTTAACCATCAAGCGTTATAAGCCGCTGCTGGGTACCAAATACATCAGCCAGCAGGACTATGACACCGCCGCCGCAACCGCTGCACAGACCGCCGCTGCTGTTCAGGCTGCACAAGCGAATGTTGAGACCGCGCGTATCAATCTGGCCTATACCAAAGTGACCTCGCCTATCAGCGGACGCATTGGTAAATCTTCAGTCACTGAAGGTGCTTTAGTTTCCAGCGGACAAACCACTGCCCTGGCGACCGTGCAACAGCTTGATCCGATGTATGTCGATGTGACCCAATCCAGTGATGATTTCCTGCGTTTGCGCGCAGAACTGGAGTCAGGTCAGCTGAAGCAGAATGACGGAAAAGCCAACGTCACCCTGCTAATGCAAAACGGTAGCGCATACACTCAACCAGGCACATTGGAATTCTCTGATGTGACCGTGGATGAAACCACTGGCTCGATCACGCTGCGTGCCATCTTCCCGAACCCGGACCACCGCCTGCTGCCAGGTATGTTTGTGCGTGCGCGTCTGGATGAAGGGACTAACCCCACCGCACTGCTGGTTCCGCAGCAAGGTGTGACTCGCACCCCAACCGGTCAGGCAACGGCGATGGTCGTGGGCGCAGATAACAAAGTTGAAGTGCGTAATATTACGGCGAATCAGGCATTTGGTGACAAATGGCTGGTGACGGATGGCCTGAAAGAAGGCGATCGCGTGATCACCGTCGGTCTTCAGCGTGCCAAGCCAGGTGCGCAGGTGACACCACAAGAAGTCAAAGATGATGCCAAAGCAGCACCGGAAACACAGTCTGCTAAATCATCGTCCTAAACAGGAGCCACTGATACATGGCTAAGTTCTTTATTGATCGCCCCATTTTTGCCTGGGTGCTCGCCATCATCATCATGCTGGCGGGTACTTTAGCAATTATCAACTTGCCGATTGAGCAATATCCCAATGTTGCGCCACCGGCAGTTGAAATTCAGGCGACTTATCCGGGTGCGGATGCGAAAACGCTGCAGGATTCGGTAACCCAGGTTATCGAACAAAACATGAACGGCATCGATGGCCTGATGTACATGGCGTCGAGCAGTGACTCGTCAGGTACCCTGACGCTGACGTTGACGTTCCAGTCGGGCACTGATGCCGATATCGCGCAGGTTCAGGTGCAGAACAAACTGCAACTGGCGATGCCGTTACTGCCGCAAGAAGTTCAGCAACAGGGGATTCAGGTAAAAAAATCCTCTAGCAGCTTCTTGATGGTGGCCGGTTTTGTTAGCGATAACGACAACATGACGCAGAATGACATCTCTGACTATGTTGCCTCTAACATCAAAGACCCGATCAGCCGTACGCCTGGCGTCGGTGATACTCAGGTATTTGGTGCGCAATATGCCATGCGTATCTGGCTTGATCCGCACAAGCTGAATAACTATCAACTGACACCGGTTGATGTCATCAGTGCGTTGCAGACCCAGAACACCCAGATTGCTGCAGGCCAGTTAGGTGGTACGCCGCCGGTTCCGGGCCAGCAGTTGAACGCCTCGATCATTGCGCAGACACGTCTGACATCCACGGATGAGTTCGGTAATATCTTGCTGAAGGTTAATCAGGATGGCTCACAGGTGCGCCTGCGTGACGTCGCGAAGATCGAATTGGGTGGTGAGAACTACGAGATCATCGCACGTTATAACGGTAAACCTGCATCCGGTATCGGTATTAAGCTGGCCACTGGTGCGAACGCATTGGATACCGCCAAGGCGGTGAAAGATGAGCTGGCTAAACTGCAGCCCTTCTTCCCTGCCGGTATGAAAACCGTTTATCCGTATGACACCACGCCATTTGTGAAGATCTCCATCTTCGAAGTGGTGAAAACGCTGTTTGAAGCGATTGTGCTGGTGTTCCTGGTGATGTATCTGTTCCTGCAGAACTTCCGCGCGACCTTGATTCCAACCATCGCCGTGCCGGTCGTTCTGTTGGGTACTTTTGCCATCATCAGCGCCTTCGGTTACTCGATAAACACCCTGACGATGTTCGGGATGGTGCTCGCCATCGGCTTGCTGGTGGATGATGCCATCGTGGTGGTCGAGAACGTTGAGCGCGTAATGGTCGAAGAGGGCTTACCGCCTAAAGAAGCCACCAAGCGTTCGATGGAGCAGATTCAGGGTGCATTGGTCGGTATCGCCTTGGTGCTGTCAGCGGTATTTATCCCGATGGCCTTCTTCGGCGGTTCAACCGGTGTTATCTATCGCCAGTTCTCAATCACTATCGTTTCGGCCATGGCGCTGTCAGTCCTGGTGGCGTTGATTCTGACGCCAGCACTCTGTGCCACCATGCTGAAACCGGTTAAGAAAGGCGATCACGGTAAAACCACCGGTTTCTTCGGCTGGTTTAACCGTCTGTTCGATAAGAGCACCAACCACTATGTTGATAGCGTAGGTCATATCGTTCGCAGCACCGGTCGCTATCTGGTGATCTATCTGGTGATCGTGGTCGGTATGGCGTACCTGTTCCTGAAACTGCCCACCTCGTTCCTGCCGGAAGAGGATCAGGGTCTGTTACTGGCACAGGCGCAGTTGCCTGCTGGTGCGACGCAGGAACGTACCCAGAAAGTGCTGGATCAGGTCACGGATTACTTCCTGAACAAAGAGAAAGACAGCGTTAACTCGGTGTTTACCGTTAACGGCTTCGGCTTTGCCGGTCGTGGTCAAAACACCGGTATTGCGTTCGTCAGCCTCAAGCCTTGGGATGAGCGTGGTGACGCCAGTCTGAAGGTGCCTGCGATTGCGGGACGTGCAATGAAAGCGCTGGGTCAGATTAAAGATGCGATGGTCTTCCCGTTCAACCTGCCAGCGATTATCGAACTGGGTAACGCCACCGGCTTCGACTTTATGCTGACTGACCAGGGTAACCTAGGGCACGAGAAGTTGACCGCCGCGCGTAACCAGTTGTTTGGCATGATTGCCCAACATCCGGATACGTTGGTGGGCGTGCGTCCGAACGGTATGGAAGATACCCCACAGTACAAACTGATTATCGATCAGGAAAAAGCACAGGCATTAGGTGTGTCGCTGTCTGACATCAACACCACGCTGGGCGCCGGTTGGGGTGGTTCTTACGTTAACGACTTTATCGACCGCGGTCGTGTGAAGAAAGTGTACGTGATGGGCCAAGCCGACTCGCGCATGCTGCCAGACGACATCAGCAAATGGTTCGTGCGCAACAGCTCAGGCACCATGGTGCCGTTCTCCGCCTTCTCTTCGGCGAAGTGGCAGTACGGTTCGCCACGTCTGGAGCGCTATAACGGCTTGCCATCAATGGAAATCCTCGGCCAGGCTGCACCAGGCAAGAGTTCCGGTGATGCCATGAACCTGATGGAAGAGCTGGCAGGTAAACTGCCTGCCGGAATTGGCTATGACTGGACCGGTATGTCCTATCAGGAACGTCTGTCCGGTAACCAGGCCCCTGCCCTGTATGCGATCTCGCTGATTGTGGTGTTCCTGTGTCTGGCGGCGCTGTATGAGAGCTGGTCGATTCCGTTCTCGGTTATGCTGGTGGTACCGCTCGGTGTGGTCGGTGCGTTGATCTTCACCACCTTGCGCGGACTCAGTAACGACGTCTACTTCGTGGTGGGGCTGTTAACCACTATCGGCTTGTCGGCGAAGAACGCCATCCTGATCGTTGAATTCGCTAAGGATTTGATGGAGAAGGAAGGGAAAGGATTGGTGGAGTCAACGCTGGAAGCCGCGCGTATGCGTCTGCGTCCAATTCTGATGACCTCACTTGCCTTTATCCTCGGTGTACTGCCGCTGGCGATCAGCACCGGTGCCGGTTCTGGCGCACAGAACGCCGTCGGTACCGGCGTAATGGGCGGTATGGTCACGGCAACAGCATTGGCCATCTTCTTCGTTCCGGTGTTCTTCGTGGTGGTGCGTCGCCGCTTCGGTAAGAACAAAGCGGATATCGAACAAGGTCATCCGGTCGAACACAAGCACTAAGTTTTAACCTGTTGAAAAGGCCGCGTAAGCGGCCTTTTTTATTGCTGCGCTCTCCTGCCTGATGAATACCCATACTGCAATCACGGTTGCAATCAATTCTCTGCAGGTTCATACTATTGTTATAGTATAACATTACATGAGACCGCAGTTATGAAACCGAATATCCATCCGCTTTACCGCCCTGTGGTGTTCCATGACACCTCGGTAGACGAGTACTTCAAAATCGGCTCCACCATTAAAACCGAACGCACCATTGAGTTCGAAGGTGAAGTGCTGCCTTACGTGACGCTGGATGTCTCATCCAAGTCGCACGTTCATTACACCGGTAAGCAGAAAGATCTCACCAAAGAGGGCAGCGCTGCACGCTTCAATAAGCGTTTTGGTAGCTTCCTGACGCGCGGCAACTAATCGGGGTTACATCCATGCAAGTATTAAGTTCATTACGGTCTGCCAAGACCCGCCACAAGGATTGCAAAGTCGTGCGCCGTAAAGGCCGCATTTACGTGATCTGCAAAACCAATCCGCGCTTTAAGGCGGTTCAGGGAAGAAAGAAAAAAGGTAGGAAAGTGTCGTGATAATTGGCCGGGATGCTCCCCGGCCTTTTTTACTTCATGCTTTTGGCAATGGTTTCAACGTTATGTTTGAACGCATCAACATAGGTTGCCGCTGGACCATTTGCTTCGGACAGCGCTTCTGGATACAGCTCACCACCCGGTTGTGCGCCAGTCTCACTGGCAATCTGTTTCACCAGACGTGGGTCAGTCTGATTCTCCATGAAGTAGGTATTGATGTGCTCTGCTTTCAACTGTTTGATGATCGAAGCCACATCGCTGGCGCTGGCTTCTGCTTCCGTTGAGAAACCAACCGGTGCCATAAAGCTCACGCCATAGCGCTGACCAAAGTATCCAAAGGCATCGTGGCTGGTCAGGACTTTACGTTTGCTTTTTGGTACGGAAGCAAACTCGCTTTTCGCCCAGCTATCCAGCTTCTGCAGCTGTTGAATATAGCTTTCACCACTTTTACGGATATCAGCCGCATCTTCTGGGTCGGCTTTAATCAGTGCGTTCATGACGTTGGTCGCGTAGATCACGCCATTCTGCATGCTGTTCCACGCGTGAGGATCGGTAACGGTTTTGCCGTCTTCTTCCATTTTGCGCGTGTTCACGCCGTTTGATGCCACGACGATGGTGCCTTTATAACCTGACGCGCTGATCAGACGATCCATCCAGCCTTCCATGCCGAGGCCACTGACAAACACCACGTTAGCTTTGGACAACGCCTGGCTGTCTTGCGGTGTCGGTTCAAAGGTATGCGGATCGCCGTTCGGGCCCACCAGTGACTTCACGTTGACATGTTCGCCACCCACCTGCTTGACGATATCTGCCAGCACGGTGAAACTCGCCACTACATCGACCGTTTTCGCCATGGTCAATGGGCTGATAAACAGGGTGCCAATGGCCAGGCTTAACGTTAACTTTTTCATTCATATCCCCTTATAGTTTGATTATCGGCGGCGCAGCAGGCCACCACATGGTCCTGTCAAAACAGAAAGCAAAAACAGTACGGCCGCACTCAGCACCACCGCGGGTCCGGCGGGCAGCGAGAAGTGCCAGGAAAGGATCAGTCCCACCAGCGCGGCGACCATCGCCAGCAGCATGGCGATACCGAGCATGCAGGCCAGATGACGACTCCAGAAACGGGCGCTGGTTGCGGGTAACATCATCAAGCCCACCGACATCAGCGTGCCGAGCACCTGAAAACCGGCCACAAGATTGAGCACCACCAGCATCAGAAAGATGCCGTGCACCACAGGCGCGCTCCACTTGCCCTGCGCGCGCAGGAAATCAGGATCGAAGGCGTCGATCACCAGCGGACGAAAAATCACGGCCAGCATCAGTAAGGTGAAAGCCGCAATACCTCCAACCAATAAGATGGCCGCGTTGTCGACCGCCAGCAGCGAACCAAACAGCACGTGCAGCAGATCGACGCTTGAGCCGCGCAGCGAAACCAGCGTGACGCCCAAGGCCAGCGAGCCGAGATAGAAGCCCGAGAAGCTGGCATCCTCTTTCAGCGGGGTATAGCGGCTGACGGCGCCAGAGAGCAGCGCCACCGCCAGGCCAGCAATCAGTCCACCGATGCCCATCGCCACCAGCGATAATCCAGACACCAGGTAGCCAATCGCCGCGCCGGGTAACACCGCATGGGATAGCGCATCCCCCACCAGACTCATGCGACGCAATGAAAGAAAGACGCCGAGCGGTGTGGCGCTCAGCGCTAAAGCCACACAGGCCACCAGGGCGCGGCGCATAAAACCAAATTCGATAAAGGGTTGAATCAAGGTCACGAAGCCACCCTACGCAGCAGTGGAGTTTGAGCGGAGGTTGCATCGTCGAGCGACAACACATCGTTAAAATGGCGCGCCACTAATGGGCGGTCGTGCAGCACCACCAGCAAGGTCGTGCCGAGTTTCTGTTGCTGTTCGAGGATGGACATCAGTAACGCCACGGTCTGCGTATCAATGCCATTAAAAGGCTCATCCAGCAGCCAGACTTTGCTCTGCTGCAACATCAAACGGGCGAACAGTACGCGCTGCAACTGACCGCCAGAAAGCGTCGAGGGCTGAGCATCGGCAAACTCACGCATCATCACCGCATCCAGCGCGGCATCGATTTCCAGGCGCAAAGCACGGTTGATGCCGCCGAACCAACCACAGCGCGGCCAGCAGCCCATCGCCACTAACTCATAGACGGTGAGAGGAAAACGCGTTTCTAATTCGCTGCGCTGCGGCAACCAACCCAATGCTTTGCGCGGAACCTGAACTTCACAGGTGCCAGCAACCGGCGGCAACAGACCCGCAATGGTTTTTAATAGCGTGGATTTTCCGGTGCCATTGGCACCCACCAGCGCCGTCATACTGCCCGCTGCCAGTTCGCCGGTCACCACCGGCGTCACGGCCTGACCTTGGTAGCCAGCCTGCAATCGGTTGAAATGCATCATTTTTGCATTCCCCAATAGATAGCTAAGGCTAAAAAGGCGATGAGCAGTAAGGCGACCATCAGGCGACCGCCGAGCGAGAAGAGTAGTCCGCTGTGATTCATGGGTGACAACCAAAATGTTATAACATAACAAACATCATATCCGATCGCCCCCTCGCTACGCCCGGTCGAAAGTGTTTCAAAAGTTAACCATTCCCCTGCTTGTCTGCGCTAATCCGTGGCCCTGAATTGATTAAGTGAAAAAACCCATCGCAACGATTGCGTATTCTGTTTATTGATGTATTGCAAAGTTGGCGCGGAACCCCAATGATAGAATCATGTTTCTTTTTTACTGGATGCAGAATGCAGTCTATTATTCATTGTAATATTGCTGTGGATGAGGACGATTGCGAGAAGTTACAGGCTATTATCCAGGGGAATATTCTCAAAATAGCCGAAGCACTGGCAGGTGATTTACAGTGGTATTCTCAAAATGCGCAATTAGTTCCTGGCAGTTTTAAGATTATTTCTATTCAACCGCATGACCAGAATCGATTTAAAATGCTTTACGATTTTTCGTGGGATTTATTTAATCCTTGCCTGGATTTAAAAGAAACTTCAACCCAACGTGAAGAAGTTTTGTTCCACATAGCGCCCGGCGCGCTGGTGTTTTCAGTGATTGACAATACGCGCCCCTCGCCTGCCGACGAATTGTAATATTTGGTAATTGAGGTGAGCAAAACTAATGAATGTGGATTATATTTAAGGAGTCGCTGAATTCATTTTATTCGTGATCGCTTCCTGATAGCTTTTCCAAATCTCGCCGCGCTGCGGTAACTGTGCAAGCTCTGGAGGGGAAAAAGATGGACGAATACTCACCAAAACGGCATGATATTGCCCAGCTTAAATTCCTGTGTGAGAACCTGTTTGACGAAAGTATGGCGACCCTAACCGACAGCCACCACGGCTGGGTTAATGATCCTACTTCGGAGAGCAATTTACAGCTCAACGATTTGATTGAGCATATCGCGTCTTTCACGATGAATTACAAAATTAAGCACGTTGAAGATGAAGCGCTGATTACGCAAATCGATGAATATCTTGACGATACCTTTATGCTGTTTAGTAGTTATGGAATCAATACTCAGGATCTTCAACGGTGGCAACGTTCAGCAAGACGCTTATTTAATCTGTTTGCCGAAGAGTGCGCTTTTCTCCAACAACCCAGCCATTCCTTTTAGCATCAGAGTGAGACCGGTTTATTTATGAGCAACCAAGCCTTAACCAAAACAGATTATTTGATGCGACTTCGCCGTTGTCGCTCAATCGACACCCTCGAACGGGTGATCGAAAAAAACAAGTACGAATTATCTGACAATGAACTCGCGGTATTTTATTCAGCAGCCGATCATCGTTTAGCCGAGCTGACCATGAATAAGCTTTACGATAAAGTGCCGGTCTCTGTCTGGAAGTTCGTCCGCTAACGCTTTACTGCCACTCGTTACATTACGCTTTCGTTTTATTCAGGAAGAGCTCCCCAGGCAAAGGAGTGCCAGCGTGATGCTGTGCGCTGTAATTGTTGGGATTTTTTTGGGGAGTAGAAATGGTGGAGGCCCTGCCAGCTACATCCCGGCACACGCGTCGCCTGCTGCGGCTGCTTCCTTCCGGACCTGACCGAGTTCACAAGTTAGCGTTGCGGGAGAACCAACAGGGCCCCCATTGACGAGCCCTCATTTCGAGAGCGCAGGCATTATCAAGTAAGCCCCCGGCAATTGCAAGCGCAGGCCGGGTGACCGTTGTTTTCTTGAACAACCGCGCAGTAATACTCCAGCTTCCCTCTCCTTGTGCGTGATAAAGTCAGCCTTTCCTCGCTTAACAGGTATGCGCATGAGCGATACAAGCAATTTTTCTGAACGCGTCTGGCAAATCATCGCCGCAATTCCTGAAGGCAAAGTTGCGACTTATGGGGATATCGCGCTATTGGCAGGTTCCCCGCGTGCCGCACGACAAGTCGGAGGCGTGCTCCGCCGTTTGCCCAAGGGCAGCAAATTGCCCTGGTTCCGGGTGATTAATCGCTACGGCCGTATTTCCCTGCAGGGCGATGATTTGTTCCGTCAACGTGATGCATTAGAAGCCGAAGGCATTGAAGTCAGCGATGCGGGTGAAATCGAGCTGGGTAAGTATCGTTGGAAGTATTAAGCGTAGCGGTGCAATATGCGACACTCATGTCCGCAGGCGTTGCGAAATTGATTCGACCGCGCGCGCAATTTTCGAAGTGCGGGCAGGCAACACTGTGGAGTAAAGCGTCACACGCCATGAATGGCGTGTGCCGAGCGATCAGGGACGAGACAGCGTCTTTACGTAACAGTGTTGCCTGTCCGCACACTCTCACGTCCCCATCAGTTTTTACATACTGGTTGGCGCAGGCACCGATGCTGAAGGCACCACCTGCGTCGGCGACGTGGATGGCACTGTGGTTGCCGCGCCAGGCTGCGTCTGCATCGCCATATTGGTCACTGGCACCAGCAACAGCTCTGCTTTAGTCCCGCCCTGATTAATCACCGGCTTCACGGTGTCCGTGATAAATGCCAGCTTGCCGTCAATGGCGATGGCCGCACTCAGCAGAATGCGTGCGTTCGGCTGAATATCTGCCGGATTAAATGGCAGCACGAACTGGAACGGCGCCTGTTTCCCCTCAGTACGCACCACATGCTGTGCCAACACTTTCGATGGCGCGTCAGCCAGTGATGCATCAGACAGCGTCACCGTCAGCACCGCATCCGGCGGCAGCGCAATACGTTGGCGAATATACACCGAACCACTAACGTTAGGCTGCGCAATGGCGGCCTGCTGTCCCGCAACGGCGGAGCCCAGTGTTGGGGTCGCTACTGGCTTACTGTGATCGGCACAGCCCGTGATTGCTGCAGCCAGGGTAATGCCGCTAATAACATGCCAGAGTTTCATCGATGTCGTCTCCTTGTGAACACTATGATTGTCGGCGCTAAATTTGTTGGGTAGCTTTTCAACCGCCGATTGACCTTAATTCTGGCACAAAAATCCGCATTGCGCCTAAATGCACCGCCAGCCCGCTGAAATCACGGCAAAATCATTGACGGAAACTGGTCGGATCTTTCAAACTGGCGCGATCGGGAATATTGAGGAATCGACTATGAGCCAGGCACTGCACAACCTGCTTAACTTACTAAATCTGGAAAAACTCGAAGAGGGTCTGTTCCGCGGCCAAAGTGAAGACCTCGGTCTACGCCAGGTGTTTGGCGGTCAGGTCGTCGGACAGGCGCTGTATGCGGCAAAACAAACCGTGCCAGAAGAACGCATCATCCACTCGTTCCACAGCTACTTCCTGCGCCCCGGTGACAGCCAGAAAGCCATCATCTATGACGTTGAAACCCTGCGTGACGGCAAAAGCTTCAGTGCGCGCCGTGTCAGCGCGGTGCAGAATGGCCACCCGATTTTCTACATGACCGCCTCATTCCAGGCACCAGAGCAGGGATTTGAGCATCAAAACACCATGCCGCAAGTGCCCGGACCGGATAACTTACCTTCTGAGCAAGATCTGGCGCAAAAACTTGCCGCACATTTGCCGCTTAAACTCAAAGAGAAGTTTCTTGCTGAGCGCCCACTGGATATTCGTCCGGTGCAAATTCACAATCCGTTAAAAGGCCGGGTCGATGAGCCGCTGCGTCAGGTGTGGGTTCGTGCCAATGGTCAGATGCCGAGTGATCAACGCATTCACCAATATGTGCTGGGTTATGCTTCCGATCTCAACTTCCTGCCGGTGGCGCTGCAACCGCATGGCAAAGGCTTCCTGGAACCGGATATGCAAGTGGCGACCATAGACCACTCTATGTGGTTCCATCGCCCCTTCGACCTCTCAGAATGGCTGCTGTACAGCGTGGTGAGCACCTCCGCATCCGGTGCGCGCGGTTTTGTGCGAGGGGAGTTCTATACGCAGGATGGCACCCTCGTTGCTACCACGGTGCAAGAGGGCGTGATGCGCCAACGTGAGGCATAAAAAAGGGGCGATATTATCGCCCCTTATGCTTTTTATTGTTTTAGCGCACTGCTCTTCAGCAGCCCGGCACTTACTGGTTGTAAGCGTTTTCGCCGTGGCTGTTCACATCCAGACCTTCACGTTCCTGATCTTCTGGAACACGCAGGCCAACAATCATATCTGCCAGTTTGAAGCCGATGAAGGCAACCACACCAGACCAGACGATGGTCACGCCGCAGCTGAACAGCTGTACCCAAACCTGATGGCCCATGGTCACGCCTTCAGCGTAGCCCACACCACCCAGTGAAGAGGAGGCGAACACACCGGTCAGGATACAACCCAGGATACCGCACACACCGTGTACACCGAACACATCGCATGGGTCATCCACACGCAGCCATTTTTTCAGGGTAGTTACGCCCCAGATACCTGCCAGGCCACCGGCCAGACCGATAATCAGCGCGCCGCCAACACCGACATAACCACAAGCTGGGGTGATAGCAACCAGACCCGCGATGAAACCAGAACACGCACCCAGCAGAGAAGGCTTGCCACGCATTGCCCACTCACCGAACACCCATGACAGCACCGCACCTGCAGTCGCTACAACGGTATTCAGGAAGGCCAGTGCAGCAATTTCGTTCGCTGAAGAGGCTGAACCGGCGTTGAAACCAAACCAGCCAACATACAGAATCGCTGTACCGGTGAAGACCATTGGCAGGTTGTGTGGTTTGAAGGCTTCTTTACCAAAGCCAGCACGTTTGCCCACCAGGTAAGCACCCACCAGACCGGCTACCGCGGCGTTGATGTGTACAACGGTACCGCCTGCGAAGTCCAGCGCACCATCTTGAGCCAGCAGACCGCCTGCCCAGACCATGTGTGCGATTGGCAGATAAGAGAGCGTCAGCCATACCACCACGAAAATCAGTACCGCAGAGAAGCGAATACGTTCTGCCAGTGCACCCACAATCAGGCCCACGGTAATACAGGCGAATGAAGCCTGGAACGCAACGTGGATATACTGATAGAAGCTACCCATCACCGCTTTCAGCTCGATATTTTTCAACATCGCCCACTGGAAGTTACCGAAGAAGGCGTTGCCTTCGCTGAAGGCCAGCGAATAACCGTAAATTACCCAGAGTACGCACACCAGTGAGAAAGTCACTGCGACCTGAGTCAGCATTGAAAGTACGTTCTTACCGCGAATTAAACCGCCGTAGAACAGGGCAATGCCCGGAATCGACATGAACAGCACCAGTGCGGTACAGATCATCATAAAGGCGTTATCCGCTTTGTCCGCAACGGCAGGTGCTGCCGCCATGGCCAGAGACGGTAACAGTGCCAGGCTGGTGAGGCCTAACTTAGTCATCAGTTTATTCATTTCTTTCCATCCCATCACAATTCAGAGCCCCAGTTACAGTGCTGCTTCGTCGGTCTCGCCGGTGCGAATACGAATAACGCGCTGCAGTTCTGCGACGAAGATTTTGCCGTCGCCAATTTTGCCGGTGTAAGCGGCTTTGCTGATGACATCCACCACTTCATCGAGTTGATCGTCCGCAATCGCGATATCAATTTTTACTTTTGGCAGGAAGTTCACGCTGTACTCGGCACCGCGGTAAAGCTCTGCGTGACCTTTCTGGCGACCAAAACCCTTCACTTCGGTAACAGTCAATCCCTGAATGCCAATGGAGGATAAGGCTTCACGCACGTCCTCCAGCTTAAATGGTTTGATTACCACGGTAACCAGCTTCATACGTTCCCCTCCGGATAATAAATTGAGTGAGTCTCGCGGACACGCAGAGATATAAGCAAACGCTGTGCCATAAATGAAAAAAGTGCGGAAGTCAGTGGCATAGAGGCGCTGGATAGCGCTTCGTTATGTGATGGGTAGCTCAATCTGGAGGATGGGGTAAAGAAAGGTGTTGCAATATTGCACTCCTTTGGTGCTTTCAGCCTCAAAGGAGTGCATCAATACAGAACAATCTGATAAATCTGCGCAAAAAAGGTGCAAATCACCCTTCAGCTTGTACGGGGATGCTCGCCGCGAGTTCATCACCCGCTTGTTGCAATTGATACATCTGCCAATAACGACCTTGTTGTGCCAGCAATTGCGCATGCGTACCGCGCTCGGCAACCTGGCCGCGATGCAGCACCAGGATTTGATCAGCTTCGGTAATGGTGGAGAGACGGTGCGCAATCACCACCAGCGTGCTGTGCTGACGCAGTGCACGCAAAGCATGCTGAATCGCCTGCTCGGTACCGGAATCAATGTTGGCGGTGGCTTCATCCAGAATCAAAATCTGTGGCAACGACACCAGCACGCGCGCCAGCGCCAGCAACTGTTTCTGTCCCACCGACAAATTATTGCCCTGCTCCCCTAAGCGCGTGTGAATGCCCTCTGACATTGCACGTGCTAAAGGGGCAAGCTGCACGGTTTCCAGCGCCTGCCACACCTGCTCTTCAGGAATATCGCGTCCCAAACGTACATTCGCCAACAGCGTATCAGCCAGAACCACCGGATCCTGTTGCACCATAGCGATACTTTGCCGCAGTGCCTCATGGGAGAGTTGCGGTAATGGGCGGCCATCCAGCTCAATACTGCCGCGCGTTACCGGATAGTAGCCCATTAACAGATTCGCCAGGGTACTCTTACCGCTACCGGTATGCCCGACCAGGGCGATAAAGCCCCGCGCCGGTACGTCCAGATTAATATGGCTTAGCACGTCGCGGTCATCACGATAGGCAAAGCTGACATCGTGCAGCTTGATACGGCCTGAGGCCAGCGGCTGGTTATCGGCACCGTAACCTTGTTGTGCGGCATCCATCAGCTCAAAAATACGTTCACCGGACACCACCGCCTGCTGCAGCATCGACTGCTGCGTCGTCAGCTCGATCAGAGGTTCATTCAGGCGGCCAAGATAAGTAATAAAGGCGTAAAGCACCCCAACTTCAAACACGCCCGGCGTGGCAAAGCTAAACAGCATCAGCAACCCACACAGGATCATCGCTGAAAACAGGCTCAGCAGCGGACGCAGCAGGAAGCCATCCAGACGCAGCGTTTCCATGCGCGCCAGATAGTGCGAGCGGCTCGCCTCCCCCATGCGCTCGCCGAAGCGCGCCTGCTGGCGGAACTGCTGGATCACACTCATGCCGTTGATCACTTCATTGAAGCCGTTGTTGATGTCGGCGAGATAACTGCGCACCCGGCGCGCGATCGGCGTACTGTAGCGCTGGTAGATCAGCATCACCGTTAACACCAGCGGGAAGATCACGATCGCTACCAACGCCATGCGCCAGTCGAGTGAGAACATCGCCACCAGCATTGCACCAATTAACGCGGCACTGCGTAAAACAGTTGCCACCACCGTGACGTAGAGATCTTTGATCACTTCGGTATCGTTGGTGACGCGGGAAATGATTTGCCCCACTGGTTGGGTATCAAAGGCGCTTAAGGGCTGACGCAGTGCGGCGTTCATCACATCGACGCGCAGTTGTTGCACCACGCCAATCGCGGCACGGTTAAACAGCAGCGCCTGAAAATAGTGTAAGCCCGCCGCCAGCAGTTGCAGCAACACAAAGCACACCAACAAGCCAATGGCGATGGCCCACGGCATCTGATGTTTCGCCACCAGATTATCAATGAAATAACTCACCAATACCGGGCCGGTGACTTCGGCGGCAGCGGCAATCCACAGCATGCCGACCGCTAACCACAGGGATTTTCGCCAGGGTTTGCCGTAAGCCAACAGGCGTTTGAGCGTTGGCCACAAACGAGGTGATTTAGCCATGATTTGATCCCTCCGTCACATCGTCCTCATCCAGTGCCGCTTCCAGTTGCTGATAGCGGTACATATCGCGATACCAGCCCTCTTTGCTCACCAGGCTGTCGTGATCGCCACGCTGTGCAACAGCGCCCTGCTGCAGCACCAGAATCTCACTGGCTTCGGTCAGTGCCGACAAACGGTGCGCACTGATAATCAACGTGCGGCCTTTGCCCCACTGCCGCAGGTTATGCAAGATTTCATGCTCGGTGCGGCCATCAACGGCAGAGAGTGCATCGTCCAGAATCAGGATCTCGGCATTCAGCAGCAGCGCGCGCGCAATCGCAATACGCTGTTTTTGGCCGCCGGAGAGCATCACTCCGCGCTCACCGACTTCGGTGTCGTAACCTTGCGGCAGGCGCAGAATGTCATCATGCACACAGGCCATCTGCGCCACGTACTCGATCTCTTGCTGGGTGGCATTAGGTCGGCCCAGTGCCAAATTGTTCGCCACCGAATCGGAGAACAGAAACGGTGTCTGGCTCACTACCGCTAATTTGCTACGCCAGCTGTCGAGCCGTAGCTGGTTCAGTGGCAGGTTGTGATAGCGAATATCGCCCTGGTCGATATCAAAGTGGCGCTGAATCAGGCTCAGCAGCGTACTTTTACCGCAGCCGGTTGGGCCACACAGCCCTAACATTTGTCCCGGCTTCAGTTGGAAATTGAGGTGGCTCAGCACCGCGCCAGAACTGGCGGGATAGCGAAACTCACGAATGGCGACCTGCATCACACCCGGTTCAGCGGGCAAGACTTTTTGCCCGTCTTCCACCGCTGGGGCTTCCGCCAGCAGTGCGCGGATACGACTCCACGCGGCGCTCCCGCGCTCGACAATATTGATCATCCACGCCAGCGCCAGCATCGGCCAAATCATCAGCCCCAGATACATCACAAAACTGGTGAGCTGGCCCAGCGTCAGGCTGCCATGCCACACCATCCATCCACCGCCCGCGATAGCCAGCAGATTAGAGAAGCCCACCGCGATATAGATGATCGGATCAAAGCGCGCATCAACACGCGCCACATGCAGATTTTTCTTGCCGGTGTCGCTGGCAATATCAGCAAACTGCTGCGACTGATGATCTTCCAGACCAAAGGCTTTGATCATGCGAATGCTGGTGAGGCTTTCCTGAGTTTGATCGTTGAGGCTGGAGAAGGCTGCCTGCGCGACTTTAAAACGCTGATGCAGGCGCGATCCATCTTTCTGGATCGCTATCGCCATAATCGGCATTGGGATCAGCGCCAGCAGTGTCAGCTCCCAGCTGATCTGGGTGCTCATCACCGCCAGCACCACCAACCCCATTACCAGCGAATCCACTAGCGTCAACACGCCCTCGCCTGCCGCGAATACCACACGGTCAACATCGTTGGTGGCACGAGCAATCAGATCGCCGGTCCGGTGGCGCAAATAGAAGGCTGGATGCTGGCGACTTAACTGGCGATAGAAGTCTTCGCGCAGTTCTACTGCCAGTTGATAAGAAGCGCCGAACAGCAGCACGCGCCAGACATAGCGCAGCAGATAGACAATAACCGCAGTGACCAGCATCACACCGATCCACATGAAAATTTTGCCGCTGCTTAAGGTATGTTGCGTCACGCCGTCAACAATCACCCCAACCACATGCGGTGGTAAGAGTTGCAGCAATGCAATGACAATCAGCAAGCTAACGGCACCCAGATATCGCCGCCACTCACGTAGAAAATACCAACTTAACTGGCTAAATAATCGCACAAGAAACTCTCTTTCTCTGCCCGATCAGGGCGCTACCGGCAAGGCGGTGGTATATTTTATCTCTTCCATGGCGAAGCTTGAGGTCACATCAATCAGGCCAGGCACGCCATTCACCAGACGTTTATAAAACGCATCATAGCTTTTCATATCAGCCACCTGGATGCGCAACAGGTAATCGTATTCTCCCGCCATACGGTAAAACGCCATGACCTCTGGCATTTGCTGAACCACGGCGACAAACTGATGAAACCATTCGCTGCTGTGCTGCTGCGTCTTCACAAACATAAACGCGGTGAGTGACAGCCCAATTTTTTCGCCGTCGAGCAATGCCACGCGCGCACGAATAATGCCATCATCTTCCAGCTTTTTCAGGCGTTTCCAGCACGGCGTAGTGGTGAGATTCACGGCATCTGCCAGCGACTGCAGCGATAACGTACAATCCTGTTGCAACATCGCCAGCAGTGTACGGTCAGTTTTATCTAGCATTCGGCGCTCCGGGAGAAAATTTTTCTCTTATCGAGCCATTATAACCCGATTAAAGCAACCTAATTTTCCTGCCTGTGCCTTACACTGTGCACAATAATTATTCTGGATAATGTCACATGCAAACGCCTTGGGTTCGCCACTCCATCAATGAAATTAATGCCGATTTTCAACGCTCTGCGGATACTCATCTCATTCGCTTTACGCTGGAAGCGTATCCCGGCATTCGCTTCTATCTTAAAGATGAAAGTACTCATCCGAGTGGCAGCCTGAAACATCGCCTGGCGCGTTCACTGTTTTTGTATGGTCTGGCTAACGGCTGGATCAAGGAAAATACCCCGATCATTGAGGCTTCATCCGGCAGTACTGCGGTGTCAGAAGCTTATTTCGCCCGCCTGCTGGGCTTGCCGTTTATCGCCGTGATGCCCGCCAGTACCGCTAAGCGCAAAATTGAGCTGATCCGCTTTTACGGCGGTGAATGCCATTTCGTGGCCGATCCTTGCCAGTTATATAGCGAGTCAGAACGTCTGGCGCGAGAGCTGAACGGCCACTTTATGGATCAGTTCACCTATGCTGAACGCGCTACAGACTGGCGCGGTAACAACAACATCGCAGAAAGTATCTTTCGCCAGATGGCGCATGAGCCCCACCCCGTTCCGCATACGGTGATCATGAGCGCGGGCACTGGCGGCACCTCCGCAACGCTGGGTCGCTACATCCGTTATCAGGGCCACGACACGCGTCTGCTGATGGTTGATCCTGAACACTCGGTATTTTTTGACTACTGGCACAGTCGTGACAGCGCTTTACGCAGTGACCGCGGCAGCCTGATTGAGGGCATCGGCCGCCCGCGTGTGGAACCGTCATTTTTGCCCGATGTGATCGACGAGATGATAAAAGTGCCCGATGGCGCAACGGTGGCGGCAATGCTGCAACTGGAGAAAATTCTGGGGCGTCGCCCAGGGGCTTCCACGGGCACTAATTTCTGGGGCATGCTGCAGGTCGCGCAACGTATGCGGGATAAGGGCCAACAGGGTTCACTGGTTACGCTGCTGTGTGACAGCGGCGAGCGCTATCCGGATACCTATTACAATCCGGAGTGGGTGGCGCAGAATATCGGGGATATTCAGCCATGGCAGCGTGAGTTATACCCTAACTAATTCGGATAATAAAAAACCGGACGTCCTGTCCGGTTCACTGTAAGCCTCAGCATTCGGGGGAATAATCGAGGTGTGGTGTGGTCATCCAGTGATTTAAGTAGTGAGACACCGCCTGTGTCTCGCAATGTCCAATAATCGGTAAATGAGGCAATGATGTTTTGAGCTGATTCATGGCATTGCCCATAATGAATCCTTTACCTACTCGTTCCAGCATTTCACGATCGTTCATGGCATCACCAAACGCCATGCAATCCGCCATCGACAGCGATAAATGCTGGCACAAGTGAGCCAGCGCGGCACCTTTGTGGCAATCCAGCGGCAGCACTTCGAGGCAATCCCACGCCGAGAAACAGATATTCGCGCGCTCGCCCAGCGCATCCTGCAATTCCACTTTTAGCGCCAGCAGTTCCTCATGCGGTGCGATAAAGCAAACTTTGGTGACTTCATGCGCCGACATCTGGCGTAAATCACGCAGTTGATAGTGGAAGCCACTCATCACGTGCGCAGCTCTCACAGAAGGTAACGGCTTATCGGTAAACCAGCCCTCATCGTTAAAGATGTGAATTGAGGCAGGCGTTTGCCAGTGGGTGTGAATCACCTCTTCTGCCAACGATGGCGGCAGATCGCAGCCAAATAATTGTTGCCCATCCAGATCGTGAATACGTGTACCGTTGCCGCTGATTAGCCAGGCGGGCAAGGTGATTTGTTCACGCACAACCTGCACATCCATCAAATGACGGCCAGTAGCAAAAGCAATGGTGACATCACGCTGATGCAGGGTATGCAGGGTGTCGATCGTTTCTTTACCTAACCGGTGCGTTGGCAGCAACAACGTGCCATCCATATCAAATGCTGCGAGGCGGGCCATGCGGATTCTCCAGTCTGAATAAGGGTTCCACTATCGCCTGGTAATTACGGAACTAATAGTGAATACTTTTAGAAAACTGTTCCGGGTTTACTGATGCGCGAACTTCATCGGGTTAATCAATTCCAGCGTCTGTGGCAATTGAGCCAAGGCGAACCACAGCGGCTCAGTGTGACTGCGATGGCACAACACTGCTTTTGCAGCGAGCGCCATGTGCGCACCCTGCTGCGCCAGTGGCAAGATGCGGGCTGGTTACGCTGGCAGGGCGAGGCGGGACGCGGCAAACAGGGCAAGCTGTCATTTCTGGTCTCGCCAGAACAGCTGCGTCAGCAACTGTTAGCCCAGCAGCTCGAAGCAGGGGAAGCGGTACAGGCCCTGCAGGTACTGGATCTTCACCCTGAACGGCTGGTCAAAATGCTGCGTCCTCTGATGGGCGGACAATGGCAAAACCAGGCGCCGGTGCTGCGTATTCCCTACTATCGTGCCATGGAGCCACTGCGCCCACTCAGCCTGACTGGGCGGGCCGAGCAACATCTTCTGCGGCAAATTTTTTCAGGGCTTACCCGTTTTGCAGGTAACGATGTTGAAGGCGATCTCGCTCATCACTGGCAGCACGACGACAGCGGGCGCGATTGGTATTTCTGGCTGCGTCCACAACTCAGCTGGCATAACGATGAACCGATCCATGCAGCTCAACTCGCCACACAATTGCAGCAGATCAGGCAAACGGAGGTGGGTCGCCGCTTGCTGGCCTCCATCGAGCATATCGAGGCACCGCATCCATTAGCACTGCGTATTCAGTTGCACCAGAGCGACTACTGGCTACCACAACGGTTAGCACATCAATTCTGCCTGCTCCCACATCCCGACGCAGTGGATGTGGGGAGCGGCCCCTGGAAACTGACGCATTTCACTGACGATCTGGTGCGGCTGGAGAGCCACGCGCGCTGGCATCTGCAGCGCCCTCTAATTCAGGTGGTGGAATACTGGATCACCCCGCAGCTGTTTGCGCACGGCCTGGGTACCAGCTGCCGTCATCCGGTGCAGATTGCGATTGGCGATCCCGACGAACTGGATGCACTGCGTCCGGTCGATCGCAGCATTAGCCTTGGCTTCTGTTATCTGGCACCACGCATCTCCGCTCACTTAAGTGCTGCCCAGGCCAAAGCGCTGATTGCCTTAATCCAGATCAGCGGTGTGATTCAACAACTTCCTCTGGATGAAGGGTTGATCACCCCCAGCCACGAGTTATTGCCTGGCTGGCCCGTGCCATTAGAAGAGGCGAGCCACGTCGCACTACCGGAAAAACTGACGCTGCATTACCATCTCCCCATTGAGTTACATGTGATGGCGCAAGCGCTGGTCCCGCTCTTGGCGCAACAGGGATGCACTCTGACCTGCGTTTTTCATGATGTTAAAAGCTGGCATGACGATATTGATCTCAGCGAAGCGGATGTGGTGATGGGGGACCGTTTGATCGGCGATGCGCCGCTGTTCACTTTAGTGAACTGGTTAGAGAACGATCCGGTCTGGCTTCCGCTGCGCGCAACGGTATTGCAGGCCCCCCTCAGCGCTATCGCCCATGAGCCGAGTCCAGAAGCACGCGCAGCGCTGACCCATCAACTTTTTCAACAGCTAATGCGAGGTGGACATCTTCTGCCGCTGTTTAACTACCGCTATCAGGTATTTGCACCGCCAGGCGTAGAGGGTATTCAACTCAATACGCTGGGCTGGTTTGATTTCACCCGCGCCTGGATTCCACCTCCCGCGACAGCCAGTACTGTTCAGCCTGCGCCTGAGCCAGTACCATAGACGCACTGATTTTTGGGGAAAATAAAATGAAACGAGCCGTAGTCGTATTCAGTGGCGGACAAGACTCCACCACCTGTTTGATTCAGGCACTGCAACAGTACGATGAAGTGCACTGTGTCACCTTCGATTATGGCCAACGCCATCGCGAAGAGATTGAAGTCGCGGCAGAACTCGCGCACAAGCTAGGCGCCCGCGCGCACAAAGTTCTGGATGTTACCTTACTCAACGAGCTGGCGGTGAGCAGCCTGACGCGTGATAACATCCCGGTGCCCACTTACGATCCTAACGCCAGCGGTTTGCCGAGTACCTTCGTGCCGGGCCGCAATATTCTGTTCCTGACCCTGGCGTCGATTTATGCCTATCAGGTCGAAGCGGAAGCCGTCATCACCGGCGTGTGTGAAACGGATTTTTCTGGCTATCCTGATTGCCGTGATGAATTTGTCAAAGCGCTGAACAATGCGGTGAGCCTCGGTATGGCGCGTAATATTCGCTTTGAAACCCCGCTGATGTGGTTGAACAAGGCGGAGACCTGGGCGTTAGCTGATTACTGGCAGCAGCTGCCGTTGGTGCGCGCAGAAACCCTGACCTGCTACAATGGGGTAAAGGGCGATGGCTGTGGCGAATGCGCCGCCTGTCATTTACGCGCCCGTGGTTTAGCCGATTATCAGGCGAATGCTTCCGCAGTGATGGCGGCGATGAAGCAGAAGAGCGGATTACGTTAAGAGATCGGTGCCCGAATTATCCTGGTGCGCATCAATGCGCACCCTAAGGATGGTGGGGCGCCAAGGCTCCAGACAGTGTGCCCTTTTTGACAACTCGCACCCAGACGGCGTTACTACCAGCCACTTAACTGACCAGCATCAGCGCCGCCAGCCGATCACGCAACTCGCCTCCCATCGGCACCGCTTTCTGCGTGCGTAAATCGATGCAGACAAAGGTCAGCGCCGCGTCAGCCACCACCGAGTTATCGCTGGCTAGCAGCACACGCTGAGAAATGATGCCGCTTTTCCCGTTCAGTTGTGACACTTCACTTTCAATATTGAGTACATCGCCCAAAACCGCTGGGCGACGATAGTTGATGTTGATATTTACCACCACAAACGCCAGTTTCTGCTCCATCAGCCAGTGAAAAGCATCAACATCTTCCAGCCACTGCCAACGCGCCTCTTCAAGAAACTCCAGATAACGCGCGTTGTTCACATGCTGGTATACGTCGAGATGATAGCCGCGCACTTTAATTGTGGTTTGCATTATTGCTCCTGTTCAGGCTGAGAATGACAACTGGTATGACCTGTTGAGCATAGCACAGCCTGAAGCAGGGTCTTATCAATCCTTCAGAGTCGAGAGCCGCCTCACAATTTCAACCGACTGACATTACGCTCGACCAACGCGTTGCCAATGCCGGGTATCTCTTTGAGTTGCTCAATGGAGGTAAAGGGACCGTACTGCTCACGGTAATCGACGATGGCCTGTGCCTTCTTCAGGCCGATGCCATTCATGCCAGCAGCAAGCTGTTCAGCTGTGGCTTGATTGATGCTGATCTGCCCTTCTTGCGGCGTGGAGACCTGGGTCGCTTGCGTCTCACTGGGGCTTTCCGCCGCCGCTAATCCGCCGGTATAGAGCGCGCCACCGAGTGCCAGCGTGACACATAAAGCGCGAAAAGTTGATTTTACCATGCTGTGTTTCTCCTTATGTTTGACAGCCACAGCAGAGTGTCACAGCGAGCATTTACGCTCAAAAGGGCAATATCAGAAATGGAAAAGGCCGCAGAAGCGGCCTTTGTGTTATTGCAGTAGATTCACTTTTTTTGTGAGGCTTACTGGTTTTGTGCAGCGGCGCCGTACTTAATCTTGGCGTCTTTGCGCAGGTTTTCCAGCAACGCTTCGAACGCAATCTGTGCGTTATTCTGCGTCACGCCCTGCACCATCTGATCGATCTGTGGCTGCAGCATGTTACCCGGGCTGACTTTATCCAGCGCAACCAGCACCACGTTGCCTTGCATATCTTCGCTCACGCCCCAGGACGGTTTGTTGTCTGCGGGTTGTGGCAAATCAAAGGCTGACTGTGCAACAGGATCCTGGGCATTACGGTCAAAGGTTTTGCTGGCGCTCAGGGTCAAACCTGCCGCTTTCAGCGCATCTTCTTTACCGGCTTTCAGATCAACCAACAGTTTGTCGGCCTGTGCTTTTGCCTGCTGGGTGGCTTTGTCATGCTTCAGCGAGTCGGTAATCTGCGCTTTCACCTGATCCAGTGGTTTCACCGCTTCAGGTTTGTGCTCGCTAATGCGCAACACGAAGGCGCGATCGCCATCAACGCTGATGATGTCAGAGTTGTTACCCGGCGCACCGTTTTGTCCTACCAGACCACCATTGAAAATCGCCTGCTTAACCGGATCAAAATCGAGTTCAGCCGGTACGTTGTCTTTGGTGATCCAGCCGGTCTCCACCACTTTCAGACCGGAAGCCTGTGCTGCACCCGCCAAGGATTCGTTATCGTTGCTGGCCGCTTCACTGACTTTTTGCTGCATCTTGTAGAATGCATCAACCGCTTTTTCCTGCTTCACTTTATCAGCGACAGCATCATGGATTTCCGCCAGCGGTTTAACTTGTTCTGGCTGGATATCATCCAGACGCACCACCAGGAAACCGACCGAGGATTTGATCACGCCGGACAGTTGGCCCTTCTGCGTCAGATTGGCATTTTTCAGCTCATCTGGCGTCGTGCTCGGTTCCAGCCAACCCATATCACCGCCTTTACGCGCTGAGATCGGGTCAATCGATTTGCTTTTCGCCAGGGTCGCGAAGTCTTCACCCTTTTTCAGCGCTTCCAATACCGCGTTAGCATCAGCTTCAGTTTTGGTCTGAATTACGCTATAGCGGTTGCGCTGCGGCTGGGAGTAATCGGCTTTATGCTGATCAAACCAGCTCTGGATCTCAGCATCGCTGACCGGTTCCTGCATGCTGGCTGCATCCATTTTGATGTAGCTGACGCGGAACTGTTCAGGCGCCATAAAGCTGTTCTGATGCTGCTGATAGTATTGATTGATTTCGTCATCGCTGACCGTCTGCTTCGCCGCCAACGCGTTAACATCAATCACCGCCTGGCGCACATCACGCTGCTGAGACACCAGATCAACTAATTTGCTGGTTTCGCCTTTCAGCATGAAATCGGTATTGGCCACGGCATTGATCAACTGCTGGGTCGCCAACTGCTTGCGCAGCGCTTCAGCATACTGATCGGCATTGAAGCCCATCTGGTTGATCAGGGCGTTGTATTTGGCGTTGTCAAACTTACCATTGGTCTGGAAGGCTTTCTGATTGAAGATCGCCTGTTTGATTTGATCATCGCTAATGCCAATTTTCAGATCTTTGATGTATTGATCGAGCAGCGCCTGATCAATAAGCTGAGATAACGCCTGCTGGCGCATCTGCTGCATATAACCTTCATTGCTGGCCAGCTGCGAGAATTGATCGCCCAGCTGCTGCTGCTGACGGTTACGCTCGCTGTTATAAGCCTGTTCCAGTTCGGCACGGCTAATCTCATGACCGTTAACTTTGGCGGCATAGTCGCTGCCACCGCCGATCAGGTAGTTGCCCACCCCGGTCAGTACGAAAGACAGGATGATCAATCCCAGAATAATCTTGAGCACGACATGATTCGACGCCGCGCGTAAATTGTCCATCATGGTATGACAACACTCCGCTGTAGTGTGAATGTAAAGCTTTAACACGATGTCATCATCGTGCAACTGCTGTTCAGGCTGGCAGTTGGCAACCATGCGGAGACAACAGCCTCAGGCTATCGTCGCGCATCAAGAATAAAAAAGGCACATCAAAAATGATGTGCCCGTATGTTACATGAGAACGGCTTTTTCGTCCTCAATCCATAGAAGAAAATGCTTCAATGGATGTGTCAGCGGTCATTAATTGACTGAGTCTTTCAGTGCTTTACCTGCACGGAAGCCCGGAACTTTACCAGCCGGGATGGTGATCTCTTTACCCGTTTGTGGGTTACGGCCTGTACGAGCAGCACGCTCACGTACAGAGAAAGTACCGAAACCAACCAGTGCTACTTCATCCCCGCCTTTCAGCGCGTCAGAAACTGAGCCCATGAATGCATCTAACACACGTCCCGCTGCTGCTTTAGAAATGTCAGCGTCTGCAGCAATTTTGTCGATCAACTGTGACTTATTCACTCTATTCATCCCCTCTTTTATTATTCACATCGCACCCGCGCTTCCCGCCCGGTGCGAACGCGCAGCCAGTTATATCAAGCCTGTGGTGCTGAGACAACGGTATTCATCTTAATCGTTGATCCAGCAGCCACCTAAAGTAGCGGCACAAAAAAAAGCTGGCAAGCACCATTTGGCCTGCCAGCTTCGCTTTTTAACGGTTTTTGCCGTTAATCACTATTTTGCCGTCGCAACCTGCATGCCGTAAGGCGCATTTTCCAGTGCCAGGTTCAGCACCTCTTCAATACGCTTCACCGGATGGATGGTTAAATCCGCAATCACGTTCTGTGGAATCTCTTCCAGATCGCGCTTGTTTTCATCCGGGATCAGCACAGTTTTGATGCCGCCGCGATGCGCTGCCAACAGCTTCTCTTTCAGGCCACCAATCGGCAGTACCTGGCCACGCAAGGTGATTTCACCGGTCATCGCCACATCGGAGCGCACGGGGTTACCTGTCAGGCAGGAGACCAGCGCCGTACACATCGCGATACCCGCACTTGGGCCATCCTTCGGCGTCGCACCTTCCGGCACGTGCACGTGGATGTCACGTTTCTCATGGAAATCACCGTTGATACCGAGTTTATCCGCACGTGCGCGAACCACGGTCAGCGCCGCCTGGATAGACTCTTGCATCACTTCACCCAGTGAGCCGGTGTAAGTCAGCTTGCCTTTACCTGGCACACAGGCGGTTTCAATGGTCAGCAGATCGCCGCCCACTTCCGTCCATGCCAGGCCAGTCACCTGACCCACGCGGTTTTCACTGTCTGCGCGACCATAATCAAAGCGCTGCACGCCAAGGAAGTCCTTGAGGTTGTCGCCGTTGATTTTGATGCTTTTCTTGGATTTATCCATCAGCAGTGTTTTCACCGCTTTACGGCACAGCTTGGAGAGTTCACGTTCCAGGCTACGTACGCCCGCTTCACGGGTGTAATAGCGAATAATGCCGATGATGGCGCTATCGTCAACGCTGATCTCTTTCTCTTTCAGCGCATTACGCTCAATTTGCTTCGGCAGTAAATGCTGTTTGGCGATGTTCAGTTTTTCATCTTCGGTGTAACCAGAAAGACGAATCACTTCCATACGGTCCAGCAGCGGAGCCGGGATGTTCATGGAGTTTGAGGTCGCCACAAACATGACATCAGAGAGATCGTAATCCACTTCCAGATAGTGATCGTTGAACGCAATATTCTGTTCTGGATCCAGCACTTCCAGCAGCGCTGAAGCCGGGTCACCACGCATGTCAGAGGACATCTTATCGATTTCATCCAACAGGAACAGTGGGTTCTTCACCCCGACCTTCGCCATTTTCTGGATCAGTTTGCCCGGCATAGAACCGATGTAAGTACGACGATGTCCACGGATTTCCGCTTCATCACGCACGCCACCCAGCGCCATACGCACATACTTACGACCGGTTGCTTTCGCAATCGATTGACCCAGAGAGGTTTTACCCACACCTGGCGGTCCGACGAGGCACAGAATCGGCCCTTTGATTTTGCTGACGCGACTCTGAACCGCAAGATACTCAAGAATGCGATCTTTCACGCGTTCCAGACCGTAATGGTCGGTATCCAGCGTTTCTTGGGCTTTCAGCAGATCTTTTTTCACTTTGCTGCGCGCCACCCACGGCACCTGAACCATCCAGTCGATGTAGCCGCGCACAACCGTGGCTTCTGCAGACATTGGCGACATCATTTTCAGCTTCTGCAGTTCAGCTTCGGCTTTCTCGCGCGCTTCGGTCGGCATTTTTGCCGCATCAATTTTACGTTTCAGCGCTTCGTATTCATCCGGCGCATCATCCATTTCGCCCAGCTCTTTCTGAATGGCTTTCATTTGCTCATTCAGGTAGTACTCGCGCTGGCTTTTCTCCATCTGCTTTTTCACGCGGTTGCGAATGCGTTTCTCAACCTGCAGCAGATCAATTTCTGATTCCATCATCGCCATCAGATATTCCAGACGCTCATTCACGTCGGACATCTCCAGCACGGACTGTTTATCCGCCAGCTTCAGCGGCATATGCGCTGCCACGGTGTCGGCGAGACGCGCCGCATCGTCGATGCTGTTAAGCGAGGTCAGAACCTCAGGGGGAATTTTTTTATTGAGCTTGATGTAGCCTTCAAACTGATTGATCGCCGTGCGTACCAACACTTCCTGCTCGCGCTCTTCGATTTCAGGCGAAATCAGGTATTCGGCTTGAGCAACAAAGTGGTCGCCATTATCAGCCAGCGTGGTGATATGTGCGCGTTGCAGGCCCTCAACCAGTACTTTAACCGTGCCATCAGGCAGCTTAAGCATCTGCAATACAGAAGCGACGGTCCCTACTGAGAAGAGATCGTTAATACCAGGTTCATCCGTTGAAGCCTCTTTCTGGGCAACCAGCATGATCTTCTTGTCATGATCCATCGCCGCTTCAAGGCAACGAATCGATTTTTCCCGACCAACAAACAACGGAATTACCATGTGCGGATAAACCACCACGTCGCGCAATGGCAACACGGGGATTTCAATGCGTTCAGAACGCTCAGGATTCATAGAGCTCTCTCTTAGTTTAATGTCCGCCAGGTGATGGGTACCGCGCAATAGAGGTTTTGCAGTTAAACCCACAGGATATTGAGTATATGGGGATGCTTGGTCGACATTCAATGTCACGGGTGAGAGAAAAACAAAAGGGGAAAACATTTTCCCCTTTTTAAGATAACCACATGGTGCGATTGCTTATTTATTCGCCAGAAGCCTGGGCTTCATGCTTACCATAAATCAGCATCGGCTCAGATTGACCGTCAATCACTGACTCATCAATCACCACTTTTTCGACGTCTTCCATTGATGGCAAGTCGTACATGGTTTCCAGCAGTGCGCCTTCAACGATTGAACGCAGACCACGCGCACCGGTTTTACGTGACATCGCTTTCTTGGCGATAGCGGTCAACGCTTCGTCGCGGAACTCCAGCTCAACACCTTCCAGATTGAAAAGTGCCTGGTACTGTTTCGTCAGCGCATTCTTCGGTTCACGTAGGATCTGAATAAGGGCTTCTTCGCTCAGTTCGCTCAACGTCGCCACCACAGGCAGACGACCAATGAACTCAGGAATCAGACCGAATTTGATCAGATCTTCTGGCTCAACCTGCGACAGCAACTCGCCTTCGCTGGCTTTCTGTGACTTACCTTTAACCGTTGCGCCAAAACCAATGCCGGAGCCGGTTTCGACACGCTGGGAAATCACTTTGTCGAGACCTGCAAAAGCGCCACCGCAGATAAACAGGATTTTAGAGGTATCAACCTGCAGGAATTCCTGTTGCGGGTGTTTACGTCCACCTTGTGGTGGAACCGCCGCCACGGTGCCCTCGATCAGCTTCAGCAGTGCCTGCTGTACGCCTTCACCTGATACGTCACGGGTGATCGATGGGTTGTCTGACTTACGAGAAATCTTGTCAATCTCATCGATGTAGACAATACCGCGCTGTGCTTTCTGCACATCGTAATCGCACTTTTGCAGCAATTTCTGGATGATGTTCTCAACATCTTCCCCCACGTAACCGGCTTCGGTCAGTGTGGTGGCATCCGCCATGGTGAACGGCACATCCAGCAAACGTGCCAGCGTTTCAGCCAGCAAGGTTTTACCGCTACCGGTAGGACCAATCAGCAGAATGTTACTTTTGCCCAGCTCGATACCGTTGCTGGTGTCGCCATTGCGCAGACGTTTGTAGTGGTTGTACACCGCCACGGCCAGCACTTTTTTCGCCTTTTCCTGGCCGATAACATAATCGTCAAGATGATGGCGGATCTCATGCGGCGTTGGCAGCGCACTGCGTTCACGGTGCGGAGCGACTTCTTTAATCTCTTCGCGAATGATGTCATTACACAAATCAACACATTCGTCGCAAATATACACTGACGGCCCGGCAATCAGCTTACGGACTTCATGCTGGCTTTTGCCGCAGAAAGAGCAGTACAGCAACTTACCTGAACCGTCTTTGCGCTTATCTGTCATCAGCTAACCTCTTTTCGTTCTCAGACCCAATTTGGTGTACGGCATTGGCCGCACATCAACGGCCGATATTCATTCAACTCACCTGCCTGCCCCGTTAACTATAGCGTAAGGGCCAGGCAGATGTGTCTTATTGGCGATGCGTCAGGATGGAATCGACTAAGCCATACTCTACCGCTTCGCTGGCGGAGAGGAAACGATCGCGTTCAGTGTCGCGCTCGATCTGCTCCAGCGATTTGCCAGTGTGCTCAGCCATCAACTCATTCATACGCTGTTTCACTTTCAGAATTTCACGCGCATGGATTTCAATATCCGTCGCCTGGCCCTGATAGCCGCCCAGCGGCTGGTGAATCATGACGCGGGAATTAGGCAGACAGAAGCGTTTGCCCTTGGTACCTGCGGTCAACAGAAACGCACCCATCGAGCAAGCCTGACCCATACAGATGGTGCTGACGTCCGGCTTGATGAATTTCATGGTGTCATAAATCGACATCCCAGCAGTGATCACACCGCCAGGGGAGTTAATGTAGAGATAAATGTCTTTTTCAGGATTCTCAGCTTCCAGAAACAGCATCTGCGCCACGATCAGGTTGGCCATATGATCCTCAACCTGGCCGGTCAGGAAGATCACACGCTCTTTGAGTAGGCGGGAGTAGATGTCGTAAGAACGCTCGCCACGCGAGGTTTGTTCGACCACCATTGGCACCAGCGCCATGTGCGGTGCAGTAAATTCACGATCGCCACTGTATGACATTACCGTCTCCTGATAAATTTCATTGGCAACATTCTGTACCGATATTACGTGAGGCGCGTCAGAAAAACTATGCGCTGCCCCCTCACTCCGACATAACAGGACGGTTAATCAGCCAGTCTCACTGTTTTCATGCATGCTCCCTCTATCTGGGGATGCTGCCCAGTTGTTTCAAGCATAACAACCTTTTGCCCATTCGCTAATACGGAAAAAGAGCTTAGCGAACAATTTGCCGATTAATTAAGCAAATAGAGAACAAATCTGCTGGGTTTCCGCCAGAAAAGAAAAAGCCCGCGACTTTTCAGTCGCGGGCTTCGAACTTTCGGTTAACTAACGAATCAGGCCGCTGAGGTCTGGTTCATCAGTTCCTGGAAGTTGGTTGCTTTGTCGGTCACTTTGGCTTTCGCCAGTACCGCTTCAACAGCCTGCTCTTCCAGCGCAACGTTGCGCATGTTGTTCATCAGCTCGTTGTTCTTGCTGTAGAACTCGATCACTTCCTGCGGATCTTCGTATGCAGAAGCCATCTCTTCGATCAGCGCTTTAACGCGGTCTTCGTCAGCTTTCAGCTCGTTGATGCGAATCACTTCGCCCAACAGCAGGCCAACCACTACGCGGCGTTTTGCCTGCTCTTCGAACAGTTCACGTGGCAGTTCCAGTGCTTGTTTCTCGTTGCCACCAAAACGCTGTGCAGCCTGGCGACGCAGCACGTCGATTTCGCTGTCGATCAACGCAACAGGTACGTCGATGTTGTTCGCTTCAACCAGACCGTCGATAGCCTGAGACTTCACGCGGTTACGGATAGCGCCTTTCAGCTCACGATCCATATTCTTACGCACTTCTGCACGCAGACCGGCGACTGAACCATCTTCAACGCCAAAGCGCTTGATGAACTCTTCAGTCAGTTCTGGCAGCTCACGCGTTTCTACTTTCTTCAGCACGATTTCGAACTTAGCATCTTTCCCTTTCAGGGTTTCAGCGTGGTAATCGTCTGGGAATTTCACGTCGATAGTGAAGGTTTCGCCCGCTTTATGGCCAACAACACCTTCTTCGAAGCCAGGAATCATACGACCCTGACCCATCGCCAGTACGAAGTCAGACGCTTTGCCGCCTTCGAACTCTTCACCGTCTACAGAGCCGCTGAAATCGATGGTCGCGCGATCTTCAGCAGTGGCTGCTGCATCACTCTCTTTCCAGGTCGCCTGCTGCTTCTGCAGGGTTTCCAGCATGGTATCAACGTCAGCGTCAGTTACTTCAACAACGGGTTTCTCAACTTCGATAGCATCCAGGCCTTTCAGCTCAACTTCTGGATACACTTCGAACTCTACCGCGTAGGTGAAATCTTCACCTTCTTTATACTCACCTGGCACGTAGTTTGGTGCGCCAGCTGGGTTGATTTTCTCTTTGATGATGGCGTCAACGAAGTTGCGCGTCATCAGCTCGCCCAGTACGTCCTGGCGAACAGAAGCACCGTAGCGCTGAGAAATGATGTTTGCTGGCACTTTGCCTTTACGGAAACCGTCGATACGGACTTTCTTAGCCACTTCCACCAGTTCTTTCTTCACTGCGCTTTCGATGCTGTCAGCTGCAACAGTAATCGAAATGCGACGGCCCAGACCCTGAGTGGTTTCTACTGAAACTGTCATCTTGTTACCTCAAAAAATCACGTGCTCGGTCAACTTCAGACACCACACATTAGTAATGCGCCGTATCCAACAACCGGGACGGCCTCTGCAGGCAGAACCTAATCCCTGTTACCAGAAGCGTCCCGAAGACATTCCGGAAAAATAGACGCAGCATTATAGCGGCATCGCTGGAATGAGTCGAGGCTGCAAACTCACCACTTTTTAGCGGTTTTGCTGCTTTTTTGCGCCGCAGATCGCGTTTAGGGGTAATAGATGAAAAGAAAACGGCCCGCAGGCCGTTTTTGAGAGAGGAAATTCATGACTTATGCCAGGGTGCCCGCACCGCGACAATTAGGGGATGCCAGTACAGTATCTTGCAGTCCATCCCACTCTTTTTGCGTGTAGGTATGCAATGCCAGCGCGTGCACGCTACCTGCTAACTCTTCCGTCAATTCACCATAAATGGCGCGGTGACGTTGCAGGAAACGCTGACCGGTAAACAGGTCACTGACAATCACCACTTTAAAGTGACTTTCAGAACCGGCGGGCACGTTATGACGGTAGCTCTCATCATGCACTTCGAGATGTGCAGGTTCGAACGCCTTACGCAGCTTTTCTTCTATTTGTTCGCGAATCATTTTTAACACTCCTCTACGGCGAGCGCTGTGCCCCATCTGATTAAATATTAGTAGGTTTTTTACCCATTCCGCACAGGAGCAGGAAAAAAAGCTCGTTATGCTGCGCATCTTAACTGGCTCAGCAGGCAGGTCAACCGGGCTGAGTCTCTGTCTGTCTGAAAAAAGCCTTTACAATCAATTTCCACTGGTACGGGGCTTTCTTCGCCGTCATGCAATGCTATGATGGCCGCAGTTTTGCAAACCAACCCATATGCTAACGAGAATGAGTATGTTGAAAAAACTGTTATTCCCTCTGCTGGCTGCTTTCATTTTGGCCGGCTGCGCCAGCAATAATACCACCTTAAATATCCAACCTAAGATCCAGTTGCCTCAGCAGGATCCCAGCCTGATGGGTGCCACCATCAGTGTAAACGGTGCCGACCAACGTTCAGATCAGGCATTAGCTAAAGTGAACCGCGATGGCCAGTTGGTGACGCTGACGCCTTCGCGCGATCTGCGCTTCCTGCTGCAAGAAGTGTTGGAAAAGCAGATGACTGCGCGCGGTTATATGATTGGACCAAACGGTGCGGTTGACCTGCAGATTGTCGTCAATGGTCTTTACGCTGATGTGACACAAGGCAACGTGCGCTACAGCATCACCACCAAAGCTGACATTTCTATCATTGCGACCGCTAAAAACGGTAACAAGCAGGTGAAAAACTATCGTCAGACCTACAGCGTTGAGGGTGCGTTCACCGCCACCAACGCGAAAATCACCAATGCGGTTAACTCAACACTGAGTGATGTCATTGCGGATATGGCGCAGGACACCAGCGTTCATAACTTCATTAAACAGAACGCCCGTTAATTCCTCAGCTATTTTGCCCGGTCACTCTGGCCGGGCTTCATTTCAGGTTGGTTATGACTTCTCACTATCTACGCATTTTCACCCAACGTAACGCTGCCGTTTTGCTGTTGCTGGGGTTTGCCTCTGGCCTGCCGCTGGCACTGACAGCCGGTACTTTGCAGGCGTGGATGACCGTAGAGAACGTCGATTTGAAAACCATCGGTTTCTTCTCCCTTGTCGGCCAGGCTTATGTCTTTAAGTTCTTGTGGTCGCCGATGATGGATCGCTATACCCCGCCGTTTCTTGGACGTCGCCGTGGCTGGCTTTTGCTGACGCAGTTGGCGCTGATCGCGGGCATCGTTGCGATGGGCTTTATGCAACCTTCGCGTGATCTTACTCTGCTGGCCGCCTTAGCGGTGCTGGTGGCATTTTGCTCCGCCTCACAGGACATTGTTTTTGATGCCTGGAAAACCGACGTGCTGCCTCCCGAAGAGCGTGGCAGCGGCGCAGCGATTACTGTTCTGGGCTATCGCCTGGCGATGTTGATTTCCGGTGGCCTGGCGCTATGGATGGCGGATCGCTATCTCGGCTGGCAAGCCACCTACTGGTTAATGGCACTCCTGATGCTGCCCGGTCTGATCGCGACTCTTCTGGCGAAAGAGCCAGAGGTCCCTGCGCGTGAGCCTCATTCACTGCGCCAGGCCGTGACCTTCCCACTAAAAGATTTCTTTCTGCGCAATAACGCCTGGCTGCTGATTACTTTAATCATCCTTTATAAGCTGGGTGATGCCTTTGCCGCGTCACTCACTACCACGTTCCTGATTCGCGGCGTCGGCTTTAGCGCGGGTGATGTCGGCCTGGTCAACAAAACCCTCGGCCTGCTGGCGACGATTGTCGGCGCGCTCTACGGCGGTCTACTGATGCAACGCCTGACGCTGTTCCGGGCGCTGATGATTTTCGGCATTCTACAAGCCGTCTCCAACTTTGCGTATTGGCTGCTGGCTGTCACGCCACCACATTTATGGAGTATGGCGAGCGCGGTGTTTATCGAAAATCTGTGCGGTGGCATGGGCACCGCCGCCTTCGTGGCGCTATTAATGACGCTGTGCAACAAATCCTTCTCTGCTACACAGTTCGCCTTACTCTCCGCACTCTCTGCGGTTGGCCGCGTCTACGTAGGCCCAGCCGCAGGCTGGCTGGTGGAATTATGGGGCTGGCCGACCTTCTATGCGTTCACCGTGTTTGCGGGTGTACCGGGCCTGCTGCTGCTGTGGGTCTGCCGTGGCACGTTACAAGCCATACAGCAAAACGGGGAATTTGTGATGCGCAGCCTCTGGCCGCAAGGCTATCGTTGGACAGTGCGCCTGTTCAGCGCGGGTTGTGGCTTACTGGTGCTCTGGCTGCTGGCTTTAGCGCTTAACGCCTCAGGTGTCTGGCATCTGGGAGAAGCCCTGACGCCGCTGTTTGAGGCAGGTATGGCTGTCGCGCTGGTTGCGGTAGCCTTGGGTGTCACACTGGATTGTCTGGCGTTGAGAAAAACGTCAGCACGCAATCTGAGTTAAGTGATCCTAATTTGCCGGCGCCTAAATATTTGGCTAAAAATTAACAACGAACTTATTTTAACGAATAGCATTTTTTTCATCGCGAAAAAGAAACATTAATTTAACAACCTCGGGAAATATTAAAATCCGGTGCGCAATTACTTTGTAGTAAACACGTCACCCAAATGATGCATAATTGTTAAATAAGTGGGCATAAAAAGTACGGTTTATGCTTTCCCTGATTTTTCTGCGGTTTCTGTCATCTGTTTTTGTTATATTGACGCCAACTGCTTGTCGCAGTTAATAATTTGTCACCCCCCGCAACATCTGTGACACCCTTAGCAAAAGGTGTCAACAGCCTTCTGACACATCCTTAAGCTGGTTTACACTGCATAAACCTTCCCGTAAAATGCGCGCACACTTAAACGACAATAGAGCCCTTTGTCATTGAGGTCGTTAAATGAGACTCAGGAAATACAATAAAAGTTTGGGGATTTTGTCATTAATTGCAGGCGCTGTATTACTCAGTGGCTGCGATAGTGCGTTGTTAAATCCCAAAGGACAGATTGCACTGGAGCAACGTTCGTTGATTCTGACAGCTTTCGGCTTGATGATGATCGTAGTTATCCCGGCAGTCTTCATGGCGGTATTCTTTGCCTGGAAATATCGGGCAACAAATACTAATGCAACATATAGCCCTAACTGGTCACACTCTAATAAAGTGGAAGCCGTGGTCTGGACCATCCCGATCCTGATCATCATCTTCCTCGGTGTGCTAACCTGGAAATCGACTCACGCTTTAGAGCCAAGCAAACCGCTGGTCTCTGATGTGAAGCCGGTTGAAATTGATGTTGTCGCGCTGGACTGGAAATGGCTGTTTATCTACCCAGAACAGGGTATTGCGACGGTTAACCAGATTGCCTTCCCGGCAAACACTCCGGTTAACTTCAAGATCACCTCCAACTCCGTAATGAACTCCTTCTTTATTCCTACGCTCGGTAGCCAGATCTACGCCATGGCGGGCATGCAGACTAAACTGCACCTGATCGCCAATGAGCCAGGAACATTTGACGGTATCTCTGCGAACTTCAGCGGTCGCGGTTTCTCTGGCATGAAATTCAAAGCCATTGCAACCAAAGACGATGCGGAATTCCAGCAGTGGGTGGCTAAAGTTAAAGCAGCACCTAACGCGCTGACTACCATGGATGATTTCGAGAAACTGGCTGCGCCAAGCGAAAATCACCCAGTGGAATATTTCTCTACTGCGAATCCAGAACTGTTCAAGCAGGTTATTGATAAGTTCATGATGAGCCACGGGAAAATGGACATGTCAGAGCACAAAGGCATGGACATGAATCACGCCGCTGCTGCGGGAGCCGAGGAATAATACGATGTTCGGAAAATTAACACTGGATGCAGTGCCCTACCACGAACCCATTATCGTGGTTACGGTTGCCGCAATCATCTTAGGTGGTCTGGCACTGGTTGCCGCGATTACTTACTTTGGTAAGTGGCAATACCTGTGGTCAGAATGGTTTACCTCTATTGACCACAAAAAACTGGGTATCATGTACATCATCATGGCTTTCGTCATGCTGCTGCGCGGCTTTGCCGATGCGGTAATGATGCGTACCCAACAAGTCATGGCTTCCGCAGGTGAAGCCGGCATCTTACCACCGCACCACTACGACCAGATCTTCACCGCTCACGGCGTGATCATGATCTTCTTCGTAGCGATGCCTTTCGTGGTAGGTCTGATGAACATCGCGGTACCGCTGCAAATCGGTGCACGTGACGTTGCCTTCCCGTTCCTGAACAACCTGAGCTTCTGGTTTACCGCGATCGGTGTGATCCTGGTGAACATTTCTCTGGGTGTGGGCGAGTTCGCACAGACCGGCTGGCTGGCTTATCCGCCACTTTCGGGCGCGGAATACAGTCCTGGCGTCGGGGTCGATTACTGGATCTGGAGTCTCCAGCTTTCCGGTATCGGTACGACACTGACCGGTATCAACTTCTTCGTGACCATTCTGAAGATGCGTGCACCGGGCATGGACCTGTTCAAAATGCCTGTATTCACCTGGGCATCACTGTGTACTAACGTCCTGATCATCGCTGCGTTCCCGGTACTGACCGTTACGCTGGCACTGTTGACACTTGACCGTTACCTCGGCTTCCATTTCTTCACCAATGAAATGGGCGGTAACATGATGATGTACGTCAACCTGATTTGGGTCTGGGGTCACCCGGAAGTATACATCCTGGTTCTGCCGGTCTTCGGTGTGTTCGCGGAAGTCACTGCGACCTTCTCGAAAAAGCGTCTGTTTGGTTACACCTCTCTGGTGTGGGCGACCATCGCCATTACCGTTCTGTCGTTCATCGTTTGGCTGCACCACTTCTTCACCATGGGTGCCGGTGCGAACGTTAACGCCTTCTTCGGTATCATGACGATGATCATCGCGATTCCGACCGGCGTGAAAATCTTCAACTGGCTGTTCACCATGTATCAGGGTCGCGTTGAGTTCCACTCAGCGATGCTGTGGACCATCGGCTTCCTGGTCACCTTCTCTATCGGTGGTATGACAGGTGTTCTGCTGGCGGTTCCAGGTGCAGACTTCATTCTGCATAACAGCCTGTTCCTGATTGCTCACTTCCATAACGTCATTATCGGTGGTGTGGTGTTCGGTTGTATGGCAGGTGTGACCTACTGGTTCCCGAAAGCATTCGGCTTCACCCTGAACGAAAAATGGGGTATCCGCGCCTTCTGGTTCTGGATCATCGGTTTCTTCGTTGCCTTCATGCCGCTGTACGCGCTGGGCTTCATGGGTATGACTCGTCGTATCAGCCAGGACATCGATCCTCAGTTCCACTCACTGCTGGTGGTTGCAGCAGGCGGTGCGGCACTGATTGCATGCGGTATCCTGTGCCAGATTACCCAGTTCTACGTTTCTGTGCGTGACCGCGACCAGAACCGCGATCTGACCGGTGACCCGTGGGGCGGTCGTACGCTGGAGTGGGCAACCTCTTCACCGCCACCGTTCTACAACTTTGCTGTTATCCCTCATATCCACGAGCGTGATGCGTTCTGGGAAATGAAAGAAAAAGGCGAAGCCTACAAGCAACCAGAAAAATATGAAGAAATTCATATGCCGAAAAACAGCGGCGCAGCCCTGATTATCGCAGCATTCATGACCGTATTTGGTTTCGCGATGATCTGGCACATCTGGTGGCTGGCTGGCCTTACCTTCCTGGCCACAATTGTGACCTGGATTGTGAAGAGCTTCGATGAAGACGTGGATTACTACGTTCCGGTTGCTGAAGTTGAGCAAATCGAGAAGAAGCACTTTGACGAAATCAGCAAAGCAGGTCTGAAATAATGTCAACTGAAACTGCAAAACACCACCACGACGCCCATGCGGAGCATGGGCATCACGATGCAGGAGCCAATAAAGTCTTTGGCTTCTGGATCTACCTGATGAGTGACTGCATTATCTTCGCAACCCTGTTTGCGACCTATGCAGTTATGGTCAATAACACTGCCGGTGGCCCGGCAGGTAAAGACATCTTTGAACTGCCGTTTGTGCTGGTAGAAACCGCGCTGCTGCTGCTCAGCTCCATTACTTATGGAATGGCAGTGATTGCGATGAACAACCAGAACAAGGGTTCGGTCATCAGCTGGTTGGCATTGACCTTCCTGTTCGGTGCCGGATTCATCGGTATGGAAATCTATGAATTCCATCACCTGATTCTGGAAGGCTTTGGTCCTGACCGCAGTGGCTTCTTGTCAGCGTTCTTCACGCTGGTCGGTACCCACGGTCTGCACGTGACCTCTGGCCTGATCTGGATGGCAGTGATGATGTTCCAGATCTCTAAACGTGGTCTGACTGCAACCAACCGCACCCGTATCATGTGCCTGAGCTTGTTCTGGCACTTCCTGGATGTGGTGTGGATTTGCGTATTCACCGTTGTCTATCTGATGGGAGCCATGTAATGAGTCATTCAGTTAACGAACATGGCGCTTCTCACGGTAGCGTGAAGTCCTACATGATCGGCTTCATCCTCTCTATCATCCTGACCGGTATTCCGTTCTGGATGGTAATGGATGGCGGCGCATCACACGGCACAATTCTGGGTGTGGTTCTGGTGTGTGCAGTGGTTCAGGTGCTGGTGCACCTGGTCTACTTCCTGCACTTAGACAGCAAGTCAGAAGGTGGCTGGAACATGGTGGCGATTGTCTTCTCAGCACTCATTATATTGATTGTTGTCGTCGGCTCACTGTGGATCATGTGGAACCTCAACTACAACATGATGGCCGACTAAAGAGTCACACGTAATGATTAAGCAATACCTGCAAGTAACAAAACCAGGAATTATTTTCGGCAATTTAATTTCTGTGATCGGTGGATTCCTGCTGGCCTCCAAGGGCAGCATTGATTACACCCTGTTTCTCTATTCGCTGGTGGGCGTATCACTGGTTGTCGCATCAGGTTGTGTCTTCAACAACGTGATTGACCGTGATATCGACATCAAGATGGAGAGAACGCGGAACCGTGTTCTGGTCAAAGGCCTGATCTCGGCGAAAGTAAGCCTGGTTTATGCAACCGCATTGGGTATTGCTGGCTTTGCGCTGCTGTATTTCGGTGCTAATCCGCTGGCCATGTGGCTGGCGGTGATGGGCTTCGTGGTGTACGTCGGCATTTACAGCCTCTACATGAAGCGTAATTCCGTCTACGGCACACTGATTGGTAGCCTTTCTGGCGCAGCGCCGCCAGTGATTGGCTACTGCGCAGTCACCAACCAGTTTGATGCTGGCGCCTTGATCTTACTGGCTATCTTTAGCCTGTGGCAGATGCCGCACTCGTACGCGATTGCGATCTTCCGCTTCAAAGATTATCAGGCTGCCAACATTCCGGTTCTGCCGGTGGTGAAAGGCATTTCGGTCGCTAAAAATCACATTACGCTGTATATCCTGGCGTTTATGATTGCGACCCTGATGCTGACACTTGGCGGTTATGCCGGCTACAAGTATCTGGTGGTTGCTGCGGCAGTGAGCGTATGGTGGCTTGGCATGGCACTTTCAGGATACAAAACCTCAAACGATAAAGTTTGGGCGCGTAAACTGTTCGTGTTCTCTATTGTCGCTATCACTGCACTGAGCGTGATGATGTCGGTTGATTTCATGACGCCGGCCTCAAAAGACCTGCTGACGTACGTCTGGTAATACAGCTCCGCAAATCCTGAAAGGGCGCGAATTTCGCGCCCTTTCTTTTTGTTACCACTGCTTAAGAACAAATGTTTTACCCGCCCTACCCTGCTGCCTAAAATGGGCGCAGCTTAATTTTGAGGTAAACATGAACGACAATAAAATGACGCCAGTAGAGCTTCGCGCTACATGGGGTTTAGGCACAGTATTTTCCCTGCGTATGTTGGGGATGTTTATGGTCCTGCCGGTACTTACCACCTATGGCATGGCGTTGCAGGGAGCCAGTGAAACCTTAATTGGTCTGGCAATTGGTATCTATGGTCTGGCACAAGCCGTGTTTCAGATTCCGTTTGGTCTGCTCTCCGATCGTGTCGGCCGTAAGCCGCTCATCGTTGGCGGATTACTGCTCTTTGTTCTCGGTAGCGTCATTGCTGCCATGACCACCTCCATCTGGGGGGTGATTCTTGGCCGTGCGCTGCAAGGCTCAGGCGCGATTGCCGCGGCTGTCATGGCGTTGCTTTCCGACCTTACCCGTGAACAGAACCGCACCAAAGCGATGGCGTTTATCGGTATCAGCTTCGGCGTGACCTTTGCTATTGCGATGGTTGTCGGCCCGATCGTTACCCATGCGCTGGGCTTACATGCGTTGTTCTGGATGATTGCCATCCTTGCCACACTCGGCATCGTCATTACGCTGCTGGTGGTACCCAACGCGCCTAATCACGTATTGAACCGTGAATCAGGCATGGTCAAAGGCAGCATCCGCGCGGTACTCGCCAATCCAAAGCTTCTAAAGCTGAATATCGGCATTCTCTGCCTGCACATTTTGCTGATGTCGAGCTTTGTCGCCCT